>JBNJFN010000193.1:0-6229 GCA_051746885.1 Bacteroidota bacterium
TTCTTCGGCAGTCAGTTTTTTGTTTGATTCTAATTTTTGCGTATGTGCCGGGCCTGCCATTAAAATTGCAGTTACAATTAGGATAAATACTCGTTTCATTTTGTTATTATTTAATTTTCTGTCATTTGTTTCCAGGTAATACTCCCAATGTTATCTGGTTTTCCTGCTTCTGCGGGTGAAACAGTGCGAATAATATCTCCTGAAGGTTGTGATTCAATGGAAATTTGACGCCAACTGTAATCACCTTTTTCATAATCGAAAGTTTCACCATCGTCATCATACAATTCATATTTTCCATCTTTTGTTCCATAGTGACGGATTTCGATATCCACTTTTTCACCGGCTTTTGGCGAGCGCAAACGTGATTGCATCATTGGAACGATGCCTCCGTCTTTGACAAATACCGGGATTTTTTCCAACCCTGGTTCTACAGAAATTACCTCACCTTCACCTGCAAATTCACCGGTGTAAAAATCAAACCATTTTCCTTCGGGCAAAACTACCATTCGCGTTGTTTGTCCTGTAAACATTGGCGCTACAAGTAAATTTTCTCCTGCCATGTACTGGTCTTTTATTTCTTTACTAATTGCTTCTGCATAAGGATTTTCCTCCAGATTTGAAGATCCCCTGATTTTTTCTACAGAATGATTGAATGAAGGTTCAAGGTACATGGCCCGGAAAGGAGGAGTTCCTTCAAAGTGATATTTGGCAAATTCGCTGTAGAAATAGGGCATAAGCTGCATCCTAAGCTGAGCTATATCCCTAACGGCATCAGCAACCTCGGGAAAAGACCAGGGTTTTGTTCCGCTTGACCATGCATTAATCATTGCCAAAGGTGAAAAACAAACTGATTGCATCCTGCGAAGCCATTCTTCGGCTGAACCTGAATTTCTGGCTTCCGGTGTCCAAAGCAAACCACTAAAACCACTATTGCAAAGAGCCGTGATAAAATCCTCGTGGTTGTAATAATCATTATACAAAACAAAAGGCATCGGTGACGATCCTGCATTGGATGCGCGCACCAGACCATAGGTACGTTGATTTTTTTCTTTGTAAATTTCAGCTAACATTTTTTGGATTTTCACGCCATAGGTTTGTCTCATCTGCTCAGCGCTAATTCCTGAAGGGAATGTAGCTACATCAGGCCACAGGTAATGGTCATAACCGTCAACTTCATCAATCTTGTAGCCGCTGATTCCTATATCAATTTGGCTTTTAGCAAATTGTGCCATCAAAATTTCTTCGGCTTCTTTTATGTATAAATCAGGTATCAATCCGTTCCATACGGTATGGCTGGCGGTAAATTTTTTAATGTCATTATAAATTGGAGATTCAGGAGATACATAGGGATTTGTCCAAAGATTAAGTCGAACTCCCTGATCCAATATTTCAGAAACAAATTTCTCAGGTTCAGGAAAACGATCAGGCGCCCATTCGAAAGTACAAGGGTACGATGCACTCTGCCATCCGGGCTCCAGTCCGATAAAGTCGAGTGGAAATTCACGATCGTTAAATTCCTTTACTTCATTTTTTACATCTTCGGCTGAATAGAGCCGGTGTACCCGGTGGGTAAATCCCAATCCCCAGCGGGGAGGCAGAACTCCACCACCCATAAACAGATTATAACGCCTGACAGCATCCAGTGAAGTGGGGCCTGCAAACAGGTAAACCTCCACTCCTTCAGCCGGAACAAGAATTTCAATGGCATCAGAGTATGGTCGTGCGGTCCATTCCTTATCTGTATTTCTGTCATAAACGATTGGGGGATTTTCGCTGTCTTTACGCACCGCCGTTCCTGCCCATATTTTCAGATATCGTGCTGAATTAATAAAAACCCCGTAACCCCGGTTGGACACATAAAAAGGTACCGGAGCATGTGTTCTCCCATCGTCTTTGCCTCCGTAATGGTCAACATGCAGGGTCAGAATTCTGCCTCTTTGGTGAATGGTTTTAAAATTCAAACCAAACCCAAAAAGTTGTTCTTCTTTTTCAAGCGGAAATCTTAAATACAAAGAATTATCCTGGAATGTGGATACTAAATTTTGGGGCTGGTTGGGTATCATTTCATCCGGAAGTTTATTTAAAGCATCCAAATTGGGCTGTGGTTCAGCAACTGTTAAAAAATCCGGCATTTCCGGATTTCCAATCCTTCCTTTCCAAACACCTGGTGCTACTTCCTCCCAGTTTGGTTGCTGACAAAATCCTACAGACGGGTAAAAAATTACCAGTAAAAAAACATGGATTACGAATATTTTCATTTTTTTAAACATATTTTGATTTATTAATCATTATCAATTCATTCCAGATTATTTTATTTTCAAATAGGTTTTGCCTGAATTCTATATGTTTCACCGGGTTGGGTAGGCATTTCATAGTCATAGGTGTCCGGGATTTTCAATTCCTGCAAATCCTGTGTAGCTTTCGAATTCCATTTAATCCAATTATTTCCGAAACTGATTACTCTATTTTTTAAAGCTTTGCTTTCCATAAGTTTTCCGGTTTTATGGGATAGAGGAACAGAAGCTTTTAAATGAAGTATACCTCCATTTTTTGAAGTAATATTTGCCGAAACCAAAGTTCCATTTTTCCATTCCATATCAACAACAAAACCACCTCGTGCTACAAGTCCTTTAATTTTTCCTTCTTTCCATTCATCAGGCAAAGCAGGTAACAAATGCACAATTCCGTTATGGCTTTGCAACAACATTTCAGCAATTCCGGCAGTTCCGCCAAAATTCCCATCTATCTGAAAAGGGGGATATGCACTGAAAAGATTGGGATAGGAACCACTGCGGTTACCGGAAAGATGAGGATCTATAAAAGTCAATCCCTCCTTTAGTACATCCAGTGCATGGTTTCCTTCCTTTAACCGGGCATACCAGTTAACTTTCCAGGCCATTGACCAGCCAGTGCTGATATCGCCACGGAAGATTATTGACCGTTTTGCCGCTTTTGCCAGTTCAGGCGTACTTTCCGGGGTGATTAAACCAGCAGGAAACATACCGTATAAATGAGAAATATGACGATGTTTATCATCCGGGCTGTCCCAGTCTTTGTACCATTCCTGTAATTGTCCGTATTGCCCGATTTGAAAGGGGTATAATTTTTTAAATGCAGATTCCAGTTCACTTGCAAATTCATGATCGGTATTAAGAACTTTGGTTGCCTGTATGCTATTCAGAAACAACTCTTTGATTATTGACATATCCATTGTAGAAGCCATACTTACATCATGTACTTCATCACCTTGTCTGAAGGAATTTTCAGGAGATGTGGATGGATTGGTAACGAGTTGACCCTTTTCATTTTCTACCAGAAAATCAAGCATAAATTCAGCAGCCCCTTTCATCAGCGGCCATCCCCGGTTCTTTAGAAATTCCTTATCCCCCGTATATAAATAATGTTCCCAAACATGTTGTGACATCCAGCCACCAGCCATTGCCCAGCATGTCCATCGAGGTGTTCCCCTTGGGTCCCAGTCGGAGCCTCCTGTTGGTGATGTTTTTGCCCAAATGTCTGAGTTGTGATGAACACACCAGCCGTTTTCAATACCGTAATTCATTTTGGCAGTAATACTCCCGTTTATTGCCAGATTCTTCATAAAATTAAACAGCGGCTGATGGCATTCTGGCAGATTGGTATTTTCTGCCGGCCAGTAATTCATTTCGATATTGATATTGGTTGTATAATTACTTCCCCAGGGAGGCTGAATTTTATTGTTCCAAATACCCTGGAGATTAGCCGGAACAGCTCCATCGCGTGATGAAGAGATTAGCAGGTATCTGCCAAATTGAAAATAAAGAGCAGCTAAATTTGGATCATTATTCCCCTTTCCAAACGCCATTAGCCGCTCATCAGTAGGAAGGGGCGATTCAGATTCTGCAAACTTTAGAGATACCCTTTGAAATAAATTTTGGTAATCAGATAAATGGCTGTTTTTTAATTGGTCATAGTTTTTCCTCCGGATATTATTAAATATTTCTGTTATTTCTTTCGAAGGGTTTTTCCCTTCCAGTCCCGGTGATTTATTGATTCCATTAAAACTTGTTGCTGATGCAAGTATTATCCTTACTTCGTCCGCATCTGAAACATGAAGCAAGTTTCCTTTTTTACTTATTTCCCCCCCACTGGCCTCTATTTTAAGCTTTATTTCGAAGTTCGTTCCCTCGCCATCAAACGAATCATAAACTACCTGTTCGGGTTCAGATTCACGATGGGCTACATGTTTTGGTGCTTTTCCAAAAAGACTCATCTCATTTCCATTAACAACCTTCTCTTTTAATTTCAACTGAGTTGTTAAATCGGCAGAAAATGATATTTTCCCTTTTTCAGAAGCGGAAAGTTTAATTACCAAAACTTTGTCAGGAAAGCTTATAAACGATTCTCTTAAATATTTGACTCCTTTAAAACTAAATTCTGTGGTTGAAATGGCTTCATTTAAATCGAGGCTTCTTGAATAATCCTTCACTTCCTTTTCTGCAAAATTGAATTCAAGAAACAAGTCACCCAAAGGCAAATATCTCGCGGAATAAGGACCATGCATTTTTTCCCATTCCTCTCCTGCACGCCCATAATCTTCGTCGAAAACTGCTTCACGAACTTTTTTTAATATTTCAGATCCATCTTCGGCATTTCCTGGTGTGGGCTCCCCTGACCATAAAGTATTGTCATTTAAAGAAAAATGTTCTGTTTCAATCCCCCCATACACCATCGCCCCCAGCTTTCCGTTACCTAATGGTAAAGCTTCTTCCCAGGCGCCAGCCGGTTTTGTGTACCATAATTCCAAATCAAATTCCTCTTGCGCAAAAGCAGAAATATAAATTGTTGTCAGAAAGAAAATTAGTTGAATTAATTTCATAGATATCCTTGTAAATTTTTTATTGAATTAATTTATTATTTCTCTTTTATATTGCTTTGGATCAGACCCCTTTTTTATAAGGATATAATTACTTTTTTGGCTTGTGGAAAACTCTATTAATTCTCCCTCAAAGGATTTGATTTCCTTTCCATCAACATATAAACTAACAATTTCATCAGGCCAGGGATTACGCACCATACAAATTTCTCCAGCAAATGATTTAATTTCAACAAACTCAACGGAATTATCTTGAATGGATGAAGTAATAAGAAAATTTCCCCTTCCTAAAAGCGTAAAAGATGCATCCCAGTTGTCTGGCCAGGCCGGGAAAACACGAATTACTGGTTTACCTCCAGGTTCTGAAGGAGCACTTTGGAACAGTGCAAGGTGCAAGGCGTCTGCCATCCGGCCAAGACGTTGTACCCCAGTAGTCTGGAATCCTTCGCGTAAAGTCATTCTGTTGGCAAGCACCTCTGTTTCGGCCGTATTTATTTGATTGGGAATCAGGTATCGGGTCGATTCACTTCTTCCAAGGATTGAACCTGTTACAGGCAATTTAGAAAGTACATTTACCCGTGTTTCGGAATTTATGCCATTTCGAAAATAACTATCGAAAGTTGAATTGGCAATTTTCATCACCTCCTGGTTTTCTGATTCCAGGTTGCATAAATCAAAAAACCATACCGGCATTGTATTGGGATCAGGTGAACTGGAATTATTGCCTCTTCCAACAGGTGGCAGGGCTTTTATCCATCTTGCAGGTTCATTTGAGGAAACATCATCAATATCGGTGTTAAGTGAAAGTGGAGCAAGATTGTTATAAATTTCCTTCCAATTTTTCTGTAGTTCCATGTCTGTATTTAGAATCTCTGCCGCCTTTATGGCCACCGGAAAAATCCCTCGCATGGCAGAAATTTCCTCAACAGTATTTTTTGCATCCCAAACTGATTCGTTGTCATTCACATGGTGAATATTGTAAATTCCATTCTGGTCTTTTTTCAATTTCGGAAAATTGCGGTAAAACTCTGCAACTCCTTTAATCATAGGATATGCACGTTCTATTAACCACTGCTTATCTTTGGTGTACTCGTATTCCATCCAAAACTGGTAAGCTATTTTAGCTCCCCTGGAGAAAATATGTGTAACATGACCAAAAGCACCGCCTCCTTTGTCCCCATGAACCCAAACTCCATCTTTCCAGCCCACATCAGTTTTCTGATTCCACCGACTTAAAAATGGCATTTTTGTATAGGCATAATTTTGAAACTGCTCCGATCTGCTATCCCATGGCTTTTTCACTAAAAGCAGCGACCGCATCTCATTTGCAATTACTTCGGGTAATTCTGGCAATCCATTAAATCCAACAGTTTC
>JBNJFN010000194.1:0-3234 GCA_051746885.1 Bacteroidota bacterium
CTGCATTGCCGTCAGCGGCAAAATATCCCGGAACTACATACTTTTCATCGTCTTGCCGAAAGGTAACATCGAACCGGTAGATCAGAAAAGGATTGGGAGTACCTGTTTCGCTCACTTCAGGTCCGTTGATATTTAAGGTTACCTTATGCCAGGTTTTCAGGTCACCGTCAACCTTCACTTCATTTCTATCACAAGAATAAAGGGCTAAAATGAAAGCAAGACAAGTTGTCAGGAAAGAGAACTGTTTTTTCATGGTGCATTGTTTTTGGTAATCGCACTAAAATAATCAATTCTGAAAAGAAATACACTTGATGGGAGGTATTATTTCTGCGCTGTTTTATTTTGAGCCAAGATCTTTTAAATTTGAACATCAAAGCCTCTGCACAAACAGACTATAATATAAAAACCATGACCAACCAGGAAATAGCAACAACAACGGATAAAATAAGGTGGTTAGAAATACTGGCCGTGGCAATAACGGGAGCCATGAAATTTATATTAATGGACTGGCTTGAGATGAGGGGTCTTTATATCGGAGCCGCTTGTTTGTTCTGGATGTTGTTCATAGCCAAAAGATACAAGGAAAACAATGAGGTTCTCCGGGATTGGGGCTTCAGAAAGAATCACTTCAAAAAAACCTTTCTGTTTATTTTACCTTTTGCCGGGGTGTTGGTGGCAGGCATTATCTGGTACGGCATTTCCTTCAATGCCCGTTTTCTCAACTGGCATGTCATCCCTGTTTTGTTACTATATCCTGCCTGGGGCATGATTCAGCAGTTCATGATGATCGGGATCATTGCAGGGAATTTACAAAAAATAGACTCCCTGAATCTGGACATTCCCCAGATTGTCCTGTTAATCTCCCTTCTCTTTGCGCTTATTCATTATCCCAGTGTACCTATTATGGCCTTTGCATTTTTTATGGAGCTTTTGTTCGCCAGCGTTTACTTTAAATGGAGAAACCTCTGGCCCCTCGGACTCTATCACGGCTGGCTCGGCAGTTTGTTCCTGTTCTTCGTGCTGGGAAGGGATTTGTGGAATGAGCTGTGGCCGATGTTTTAGAGGCCTACTACGGCAACATTAATGATTATTTGTCAAATGTGGAAAAACCTTTTCAGGTCGGTCCCTTTCTTCAACTTGAAATGAATATACAGCAACAGCACGGCGATGATGGCAACAGATACCATTACTATTAAACTCCAGCCGAAATGAAGGCTATCAGCGGAATAGAGGGAAAGGATCCCGTCGATACAAATGCTGAGCACCCCGGACACAATAAGAGAATAAGCTATGATATTCAGGCCTATTTGTTCAGCTCTTCTGACGATAAAAATAAAAACAAAAATCCCTATATACCCTGCCAGTAGAAGGGGAATACCCAGTTGCATCCCCCAGCCGGTATTACCGGCATAAATATCCAGCAGAATGAGCAGCACGGAGGTGGCCAGAAAACTGAAAAAAAGCAACAATATGATTTTTCTGTATAAAAAGGCAATGAGTGTGGTATTCAGGTACAATACCAGACCGGCTGTTAAAGGGTATTTTGACCATGTGATGGCCTGATTGCCCACGAGATCAATAATTAATGTTGTGATCATCCCTGAAATTAGTATGAGACCGGATATTTTCCAGATCAGCATTCGCTTCTGGAAACCGGTCAATTTCTGATAATCGGTCAGGAGTTTTTCTTCCTGCTGTAATTTCCTGGATTTAAGATATGCCAGGTTATCTGTATTCTTGTTCCACACGGGTTCTCCGCATAAAGAACAAAAATTGGCATTTTCTTCCAGTTCCACGCCACAATTTGAACAACGTATCATAAAAATAAAATTTATAGTTCTTCATCCCTCTGCACCTGAATATCGCGTGCTTCTAAAAACTCCATAAACTTCTGCTCGAATTCTCCGGAAGTGGTTATGTTTCCAAAACTCAACACCAGCTTATCATTAAAACCAATGATACCACAGTTTATTTTCAACAGATCATTGGGCGGTGGCGGACTAATAACAAAATGATCAATCATATCTTCTGTTTCAACGGGTAATTTTGCCTTTCCCAGATTCGTCACCACCCCGCTATACTGACTTGGACCCAATGATTTATGTTTCATTTTTAGGATCATGCTTTTGATAACAAGCGGAATGCTTCTGACATAGATTTTTTTCTCACTTCCAACGTTTCTTGAGATGTTTTTATTGATCAGTTTCTCATCGGTTTCAAGCTGGATCTGGTGATATGCCGTTTTGACAATCTCATCGAATGTATAATGGCCAAGCCGCAGATCAATTTCTGGCATAACAAACAATGAAAAATTTCGCATCGTCCCCGAAGGAAAAATTTTTCTCAGATTAACAGGCACCTGAACGCGAATTACCTTGTTTTTTTTATACTTTTTAAAACCACTGAGGTTTTCATATATATCCTGTAATGTAAACAGGTAAACCGCAACCAGATAGACTGTCAGGCTGACCCCTTTTTCATAGGCAATCCGTTTGATCTGTTGCAGAGAAAGGGTAACATTCAGCCGTTCAAAACGTGGTGGTGGTTTGGGAGGATAAGGGTAATGAAAAGCTTTTGTTTTTTTAATTGTTGGTGGTATATTTTCCTTAAAATAACGCTTGTATGCATCTTCGTATTCTTCCTTGGAAATTTGTTCTTCAGGGTTCTGGAATTGATATTCTTCCGGGATTTTTCTTCCACAAGCCTGAGCATATAATATCAAAACGGTTCTTAAAAATTCAAATCCCCCGCCCCCGTCTGTTAAAATATGGGAAAATTCTATGCTTATCCGGTTGTTTTTAACCGGAACTCTGATCAACAGCTCTCCTTTGGAAAATTTCCTGCAGCATCCCTGGTGATCTGCTACAATGGGTATATGCCGGGGAATATGTTCAAGATAGTACCAAAAAAATCCTTTTTTAAGCTGCACCTTATAATATGGAAATCGCTTTTCTGCAATAAGTAATGCTTCTCTTAAAGCTTTTATCTTAACCGGCTGTTTCATAACTGCAGTCAGCCTGAAAACCGTAGTAACCTCTTTCGTGATAATGGCCGGAAAAATCTTTGCGGCATTATCAAGTGAAAACCAGAACTTGGCGGTTTCGGGAATGGTATGTTTTTTTTCAGCCAAAATAGTTGGATTCCTCACATATAACGAATAATATAAAGACATTGTTGAATGTACCCGGTAAATTTCTGGTTAAAGGTATGAAAATTCATGCGCTGATTGAAATC
>JBNJFN010000194.1:3334-6220 GCA_051746885.1 Bacteroidota bacterium
GATACCAAACCCCGGGCAGATGAAAGGATCAAAGATGAATTGATTAAAAATACAATAAAACGATGGTTAATCCTATAGGAAAGGAAGAACATTAGACCGGAAAGGAAGCTGATTTTTCTTTAATACATGCCACGAATGCACGAATGAATATCAAATATTCATTCGTGCATTCGTGGCCATTATCCTTTAAAAACATATTAGGGAAATCCTTTTCAGGATGCTATCTCCCTCATCTAAGCTTAATTTCCAAAGAAATCAAGAATGTTTTCGGCAGTCCTTGCTTTTCTCTTGTTATAAAATTCTGTATATCCACATTTTGTGCATGAGATGGAAACAAACTTCCTGTTTTCGATATTGAACACTTTGGCCCAAAAACCACCGGCGGCCCTTATCTCACCGGCATCGTATTCACGATGGCCGCACTTGGGGCATTTGTACTTTGTAATATTCATGCTATTTGAGATTTGGCCAGATCACCCGCCAAGCGGTTTGGAACCGCTAGGCGGGTCAGCCATTTGCTACAAGCTTTCCCCAAAATCTTCCTTAAACTTTTTGATCAGCTTTTGAGGCCAGTCGTTGGTTGGTTCCAGGCGGCCCATAAAAAAACGCAGTACAGTAGGTTCTTCCACAAATTTAAGTCCGCCAACCAAATCCCGGTTATGATACAACCAGTTCAGCCGGTCAATCATAAATTCGGTCTGAGAAAGCGTAAAAACTCTTCTCGGGAAGGCAAGACGGAGGAGTTCCACATCGGCGAGGATGTCATTGCCATTATCATCCCGTACACTGGATATGGTACCTCTTTCCATGCCGCGTATACCGGAAATGATAAAAAAGGCTGCTGCCAGGGCACCGGCTGGATATTCATGCTGGGGAACGTGTGGCAAAAAGCCCATTGCATCTACGTGGCAGCCCAAGGCACCCGGCGGGGTGATAACGGGAATTCCAAGATTATCCAGTTCGTTGACCGCATATTCGATAAAATCCGGCGACTGGCTGATCACTGTTTCATCCATGGTCTCTTCCAGCCCAATAGCCATGGCTTCTATTTCTCTAACCGACATACCGCCGTAAGTAAGGAAACCTTCATACAAGGGAACCAAGTCACGCATCTTCAGATAGAGCTCTTCAGAACCCGTACAGATGCCACCTCCCCGTGTAGAACTTACCTTACGGCTGGAGAAATAAAGAATATCCGCCATAGAACACATCTCAAGTAAAATATCATGGATGGAAACATTGGCAAATTCTTTCTCCCGTTTCTTTATAAAATAAGCGTTTTCTCCTATCAGGCTTGCATCCAATACAAACATAATGTCATATTCATCAGCCAGCTTCTTTACTTCACGCAGGTTCTGCATGGAGAAGGGCTGACCGCCGATCAGATTGGTGGAAGCCTCCATGCGGACGAACGGAATGTGCTCTTTCCCGTACTGCTTGATCAGTGCCCTGAATTTATCCACATCAATATCCCCCTTGAAGGGCTCATCGCTTTTGATCTTTATAGCTTCATCCTTGTAAATTTCGAATATTTTACCGCCGTTGATCTCCATGTGTTCCTTGGTGGTGGTAAAGTGATAGTTCATGGGGATGACATCCCCTTCCTTGATAAAAACCTTCGATATGATATTTTCTGCTGCTCTCCCTTGATGAGCAGGTAAAATATATTCTTTTCCAAAGACTTTTTTCAAAGCACTTTCCATCCTGTAGAAACTGGCAGATCCGGCGTAGGCATCGTCCGCCTGTAACATCGAAGATATCTGATTGTCACTCATTGCATTGGTGCCGCTGTCAGTCAGCATATCCAGAAAAATGTCCCTGGTTTTTAGCAGAAAAGTGTTGTAACCTCCATCCTGTATGGCTTTCAGTCTTTCTTCAATGGGTTTCAGATTCAGTTTTTGTACAATGCGAACCTTGTGTTGTTCAAGGGGAACTTTCTTACCGCTGAAAAATTTTACCTCCGTTGATTCGTTTGATTTCATGTTTTAATAATGGTTATAAAATTTATTGTTAAATATTACAAGCTTTTTCTTTTAATACGGCATGTGTTAATCCTCCCTTATGAGGCTATAATACTAATATTTTTGAAAGGGCTAAAAATAGGGAAAAAATCATTTCAAACAAAAAATCTATTATAGCTATCGGATTTGTTTTTTGCCTGCCTGCCGGCTGGCAGGGTGCTTCAGGAATACAACCTCATGCCAGTCAAAGGTCGCAGAGAGGCCTTACCTCAGTTCGGCCGACCAGTCTTCTAAGGTATGATAATTGTCTGACCGGATTTGTACGGTACCGATTATTTCATCCTCGTCAACCTGGCCGTTGTATATATATTCGGTTCCATTGGAAGGATTGTATGCAGATATACTGATCCGTTCCCCTTTTAGCAGAGTTTCCTCAAGGTTCAATGTCGCATCCCCGCTGGAAATTTTGGGATGAATCTCCTGAAATTCCTGATCAACAGCCATTGTAAAATTCTTATTGTTCGTTTGCCACTCCCATTCCCCTTCAACCCTTGCGGGTATAATCCAGTAGAAAATGTCGTGGTTGTCTTCTGCAATCGGATTGTCAATCTCCCACTCTCCCAGGTGAAGCTTGGCATTGTCGACTTGTATATGCTCGTCAGGTTTCCACTCTCCCATATCAAAATCGTGGGATACTATTCGTGTTCCTGGTTCCAGCTTCTCAAGCAGGTGGGAGCGAAGTTCAAGATTCACCGACTCCAGCAGATACATAGTGATTACGTTTGCTCTACTGAAATCGGTTTCAAATATATCTTCCTGCAAAAATATGACTTTATCCGATACATTGGATTTACGGGCATTGGATCGGGCCTCCCTGATGCGCTCGGAATCAAGGTCTATCCCGTGTCCGTAAGAACCTTTCTGT
>JBNJFN010000195.1:0-6211 GCA_051746885.1 Bacteroidota bacterium
TGGTGATCAACATAGGTACGCTAAGCGGAAAATGGGTTGAAGCCATGCACCTGGCAGGCAAAACCGCAAAAGAGAAAGGGATTCCGGTGGTGCTGGACCCTGTTGGAGCAGGAGCCACCACTTTCAGAACCAATACCACAAAAGATATCATACAGGAAGTTCAGCCCGAGGTTATCAGGGGCAACGGTTCGGAAGTGCTGGCCATAGCCCAGGCAGGATTCACCACCAAAGGAGTGGACAGCACGGCATCATCCGAAAAAGCCCTTGAGGCGGCAAAAGACCTGGCAAAAAACACAAATGCCGTGGTCAGCATTAGCGGAAAAACGGATTATATAACCAATGGAAGTGAGATTCGGGCAATTGCCAATGGCCATCAGCTAATGGGAAGGGTTACCGGCACAGGATGTACTGCTACAGCACTTACGGCTGCCTTTGCCGGCATCAACTCCGATCCGTTCACCGCTGCAACAGAAGCCATGATTGTCATGGGCATTGCCGGGGAAATGGCGGCAGAGGAAGCGGATGCTCCCGGCACCTTCTATGTCAAATTCCTTGATGCCCTTTATAAAATCGACGGCGAACAGATACAAAAACGCTGGAAAAATGAGTAACAAGAAGACGTTCAACCCTGCACTCTACCTGGTGACCGACAGGGACCTGTCCCTGGGCAGGTCGCTTGGCTGGGTAGTGGAAAAAGCAGTAAAGGGAGGAGCAACGATCGTTCAGCTCAGAGAAAAAGACCTCGATACGAAAGATTTCATTGAAGAAGCATTACATATACAAAAGATACTGAAACCCTATGGCGTGCCGCTGCTGATCAACGACAGGGTGGATGTGGCCCTGGCCGTTGAGGCCGACGGAGTGCATCTGGGACAGACCGATATGCCCTATGAGATGGCCCGGAAGATTCTCGGAAAGGATGCCATCATAGGACTTTCAGTCGAAAGCTATGAACAGGCAGAAGAAGCCGAAAATCTGGATGTAGATTATATTGCCATCAGCCCGGTTTATACCACCCCTACCAAAGAGGAGCTCACCAGGGAACTGGGACTGGAAGGGGTTAGCAGGATCACCGAAATATGCCGGCATCCGTCAGTAGGAATAGGAAGCATAAAAGCGCATAATGCCGGGGAAGTGATACAGGCCGGTGCGGATGGGGTGGCAGTTGTTTCCGGTATCTGCTCTGCTGATGACCCGGAGCATGCTGCAAAAGAATTGAGACAAGCCGTGGACAAAGCCAGGATGCAAAATGCATAAATATTCACATTCAATTCCGCCTGTCGGCGGACAGGCATTCAATCCCAACTTCACTGCGTTTCGGTGGGCAGGCATTCATTCATACATTATATTATATGATACATCAACACAAACAAAAATTCAACCCATGAAAATATCCAAAATAGGTGAATTTGGTCTCATCGAAGAGGTAATCGCCCCGGAATTCAGGGAGCTGGTCAACCAACACCTTACCGGTATCGGGGATGATGCTGCCATTATACCCATTGATGAGCATACTTCTCATATCTACACCACCGATATGTTAATAGAAAAGACCCATTTTCTCAGGGATAAGATTTCACCTTACCAGCTCGGGTATAAATCCCTGTCGGTTAACCTGAGCGATATTGCAGCTATGGGAGGCAAACCCATTGGCAGCTATCTTTCCATTGGCCTGCCGAAGGATATGGAAGTAGAATGGGTGGAGGAATTCATGAAAGGCTATAAAGCCCTGAGTGAAGAATTTCATGTACCGCTTCTCGGGGGCGATACTACCAGCTCTGAAGACAAGATCATTGTGAATGTAGGTGTGACAGGAGAAGTTCCCGCTAAAAATATCAAGTTGCGTTCTGCAGCTCAGGAAAACGATGTGATTTGTCTTACGGGTAAAGTCGGGGATTCAGCGGGAGGCTTGCAGTTAATCCTGAATGACCTGCCGGCAGATAATCATGCGGAAAAGCTTCTCGATCAGCACCTGACCCCTCCTCCACACATCTTAGAAGGCCTCTGGCTTTCGGAGTTCGACGAGGTCCATGCGATGTTGGACGTCTCCGACGGTATTGCCTCCGACCTAAAGCACATCCTTAAAGCTTCAGCCGGACTAAAAGGAATCATCGAACTGGAAGATATACCCATGTCAGACGAATTGATCCGTCAATCGGAAACTTATCAATGGAATCCCCTTGAATTAGCTGTGTCGGGCGGAGAGGATTATGTACTGCTTTTAACAGTTGATAAAAATCAATATGAAACGCTGGCCGGAAAATTCCGGGAACAGTTTTCAAGACCGCTATATAAAATCGGATACCTGGAGAAAGGTGATACCCGGATCATATACCTTAAAAATAAAAAGGAAATGAAAGACCTGAAAGAAGGTTATTCCCATTTCTAACAACGTAAAAACAACGGTTACCATGAAAAACATTCAATATTATAAAAAAGCACTGACCATAGCAGGTTCCGACAGCGGCGGCGGAGCCGGTATTCAGGCTGACCTGAAAGCTTTTTCAGCAAACGGGGTATATGGCATGTCAGCCATAACAGCTATAACAGCTCAGAACACGGAAGGAGTAAGGGATATCCACCCTGTTCCTGTGGAGATCATCGAAAGCCAAATTGCTGCAGTGATGGAAGATATTGGCACCGATGCTGTAAAAATAGGGATGCTGCACAGCTCCGAGGTGATCAGAACAGTATTGCGATCCTTGCAAAAATACAAGATTGAAAATGTGGTTCTGGATCCGGTTATGGCAGCCACTTCAGGTGACAAACTACTTAAGGATGAAGCCATCGAAACACTGATCAAAGAGCTGCTCCCTATGGCCTCGGTAATTACTCCCAATATTCCGGAGGCTGAAATCATACTGAAAAAAAAGATCAAAACCAAAGAAGATTTTAAAAATGCTGCCCGCGAGCTTTCACAGACCGGTGCAAAGTCGGTACTGCTAAAGTCAGGGCATTTCAAAGGAGGCGAGTTATCCGACATCTTTTATATCTCCTCACAGGATGACCTCCTCGAAATTCCCTTTAAACGCATTGACACAAAAAACACACATGGTACGGGGTGTACTTTGTCATCTGCTGTTGCGGCCCGGCTGGCTTTGGGATATACCTTGAAAGAAGCCATCCGGGAAGGGATGGAATATACCCACCAGGCCATCTTTGAAGGATCAACCTATCAAATTGGAAAAGGACACGGACCGGTCCATCATTTTTATAAATTCTGGAGTTAAAACAAGTTATTATGGATTTTTTAAAAGAACTGGACGAATCGGTTGAACCGATCTATCAGGAACTCATCAATCACCCGTTCAATGTGGAACTTGCCAGGGGAAGCCTGCCGGAAGAAAAATTTCGTTTCTACATCAGTCAGGACATCCATTATATTGGCGAATACTCCCGTGCATTGGCAGCTTTGGCTTCCATAGCACCTTCTCATGATGAACTGATGGAATTCATCTCCTTTGCCAAAGAAGGCCTCGAAATTGAAAGAGCCTTGCACGAGGAGTTTATAAAACAATTCAATATAACACCCCCGCAAGAAATTGCACTGGCAACCGAGGCCTATTCCAATTTTCTGCTCAGCGCATCTGCATACAAGAGTTATCCTGAGGCACTGGCAAGTCTGCTGCCATGCTTCTGGCTTTACAACAAAGTAGCGGTTCATATATATTACAATGCCAACAAAAAAAACAAATATCAGCAGTGGATCAATACTTATTCAAGCGCCGAATTTGATGAAACCACCCAACGACTGAAAGAAATCACTGCAAGGCTTGCCAGGGAAAATACCCAAAAAACAAGAGAAAATATGAAAAGCCTGTACATTCAGTCTTCCAGATATGAATGGCTTTTTTGGGACAGTGCCTATCACCTGAGATATTGGATTGGAAAATAATCTGAAAGCAAAATTTTTCCTGCCGGGGATAGAACAGTCAGATATTCTAAATTATTGGTAATTACGAATAATTTTACTAATTTTGCGGTTACTTTATTAAATACATATATAATAATGGAAAAAACTAAAGTACTTTTCATATCTCAGGAAATAACCCCTTATCTTCCCGAGAGTGAAATGTCCCTTACCGGGCGGTATTTACCTCAGGGCATACAGGAAAGAGGCAAGGAGATAAGAACGTTTATGCCCAAATACGGGAGCATAAATGAGAGAAGGAATCAGTTGCACGAGGTAATAAGACTCTCCGGTATGAATCTGATCATTGATGATACTGACCGCCCCCTTATCATCAAGGTTGCTTCCATCCAATCTGCACGCATGCAGGTATACTTCATTGACAATGAGGATTATTTTCAGAGAAGATATACTTTAAAAGATGAAAACGGGGAATATTTCTCCGATAATGATGAAAGAACCATATTCTTTGCCAGGGGAGTGTTGGAAACTGTTAAAAAGCTACGCTGGTCACCTGATATTGTCCATTGTCTTGGATGGTTCACATCACTGGTGCCTTTATACCTCAAACATTCCTACAACGATGATCCGCTTTTTGCCAATTCAAAGGTGGTTTATTCCATTTATGACGATGAATTTGATACACCATTGAGAAAAGAGTTTAAGGACAAACTTAAGATTGAAGGGATCAATAACAAAGCCATCAAAAAGATTAAGGACAATCCGGATTATGTCAATCTGACCAAAATGGTCATCGATAATTCAGATGCCCTCATCAAAGGTAGTAAACAAATTAATGAGGAGATTGAGGCCTATATTCAGGATATCAATAAACCAACACTTGAATACCAGACGGAAGACAAATACATTGATGCATATTCCCAGTTCTATGATGAATTATTAACCAAATAATATTTTATGTTTTATAAGAAGGAAGGATCAGTGATGAAGAGAAATCTCGTTAAGGCGGTAAAGCAGTTGCTGCTATTTTCAGGAATGATTTTAGCGGTTATCGCTTGCGAAAAAGAAGCAAAAGAATTCGGTGATCAGATCATGTCACCTGATGACAGCATAGCTGCAGACTACGATACCAGTTTTCGGGTCGAGACCTATGTTGAAGAGTCCGATTCATTCCCAGCGCTTTACTCTTCCATAGAAGCTCCAACAACGACTCAGCACTCCAATATACTGCTGGGGGAATACTTTAGTCCCAATTTTGGAAGGATGAAAGGGAGTTTTATGTCTCAAATTTACAAAACCGACTCTCTAGGCTTTACTTCAGTGGAAGAAGCGGTTGGCGCTACACTTTATTTTCAGATCGAAACTACTTACGGATCTATTGATGACCCGCAAGTTCATATCTATAAACTGAATAAAGAACTAGATATCAACAATAACTATTATTCCACCACGAATCCGGAAGCCTTTTATGATACCAATGATTTAATCTCAGAATCTACGGAATTACTGGGAGACAGCATAATAAAAATTACTCTTACCAAATCGTTTGCAGAATTTCTTGCATCCGCTGAGGATACGACTATGGGCGATCATGGTGATTTCCTGGAATATTTTCCGGGAATCTTTGCTGAAATGGAAACCGACGACAATGGCTTCCTGAACAGCATCCAGATGGACAATGATACAACCAGGCTTGAGCTGGCTTATAGAGAAGCCGATGAGGATAATGTGGATACCCTCGAGTATCCAGTTCCCTCTTCTGCTTTACGGGTGAATACCTTTGAACATTATTTTGAGGAAGCAACGGCGTCCGAAAAAAATGTCCACAGTTTTCTAACCAATGATAATACGGAAAATGACAGCATATTGTTTATAAACGGTCCCGGCGGAACAAGGGCAAAACTGTTGATACCCGACACAGTAAAAGAAACTTTCAGTCAGGATAACAACTTTTTGGCACGTGCAGAAATTGAACTAAAACCTTTAGTATCACCCGACAGTCCACTTTTTCCTGAATCAGTCGGTATGTATGCCTATCCCGGCGATACCAGCTATGTGTCCATTTCCCAAAGCCAATTTTTTAACGGAGAATACGATGAAGACCGAAATGTATTCAGCTGCAACATTACCAGTTATCTTCAGGCATATATTGACGAAGAGGTGAGTAATAACCGGTTATACATACAGACTAGAGATTTTCGCTTTCAGCCCGGCGAATTAATCCTATCCGGTGCCAATCATTCCAATCCGGTCAAATTAAAGATCAAATATTTCAATCCTTAAGCAAGATGTGTGGAATTGTCGGCTACATTGGTAATAAGGATGCTTATCCTATTCTTA
>JBNJFN010000196.1:0-2367 GCA_051746885.1 Bacteroidota bacterium
AATGTTGAATGTGTTTTTTGCATCTCCGCCGGTACCACAAAGATCAATGGTATTGAAGTCATCAAAGTCAATGGATATGCACAGCTCCAGCATGGCATTGCGGAATCCTTTCAATTCTTCCACAGTGATGTTCCGCATTCGATAGACAGTAAGGAAGGAGGCCATCTGAGAATGGTTATAGCTGCCCCGGGCAAACTCGACCAGGATATTGTGGGCCTCTTCTTCACTGAGATACCTTTGTTGATATAAATTTTCCAGTACGCTTTTCATGATTCATTTGATTTGGGTTTAACAAAAAGATAGCCGTGTTCCGTATTATGAATGTGGTGTGATTGATTACCGAAGTGCTGCGGAGATTCATTGCCAGGATTCAACCAGTTTAACAATATATTTACTCCGTGGGGAGTCATCACCGATTCGGGATGAAACTGCAGTCCTTTCACATCATAATTTTTGTGTTTGAGAGCCATTATGATCCCTGAGTTGTCAGTAGCGGTGATTTCCAGTTCTTCCGGCAGGGTATTGGGATCTACAGCCCAGGAATGATACCTGCCTCCCCTGATTTCAGCCGGCAGCCGGTTAAAAAGACTTTCACCTTCATGGATAATTTTGATGTTGGATTCAATTCCATGATATACTTTGCTGAGGTTATAAAGCCGGGCTCCGTATACCTCGGCAATACCCTGCAGGCCCAGGCAGATGCCCAGTATGCTTTTTGTGGCTCCGTACATTTCGATGAGTTTTTTCATGATTCCGGCCTCGTCAGGTATACCGGGACCGGGAGAAAGCAATATCCGGTCATAGGGTTGCACTTCTTCAGGCGTGATCTCGTCGTTGCGCACAACGTCAACCTGGGCGTCTGTCACATCTTTAAGAATATGGACCAGGTTATAGGTGAATGAATCGTAGTTGTCTAATACCAATATCTTCATAATCGTTAATTTTTACATGTTATTAGTAGCTGTGTGAATGGCTCTACGTAATGCTTCCAGTTTGTTGTTCACCTCTGCAAGCTCCTTATCTTCATCTGATTCGTTGATGATACCGGCGCCCGCCTGGTAATGGAGCACGTTCTTTTTGCTGAGAAAGGAGCGTATGGTAATGGCATGGTTTGTTTCTCCGTTAATGCCTATATAGCCTATACACCCTCCGTAATAATCCCGGGGAGTGGGTTCGTAATGATCGATTAACCGTATGGCCTTGTTTTTGGGTGCCCCACTCAGCGTACCGGCAGGGAAAGTATCTCCAAGAATATTCAGGGCAGATGTCTGGTCATCCATGTCCCCTTCTACATTGGATACAATATGGATCACATGGGAGTAGAACTGAATTTCTTTCATTCTTGAAACCTTGACATTATTTGTGCTTTTGCTTAGATCATTCCTTGCCAGGTCTACCAGCATCACATGTTCGGCATTTTCTTTCTCATCTTCCAAAAGCTCTTCGGCCAGCTTCTCATCCCTTGCATCGTCTCCTGTTCTTTTAAAAGTACCTGCAATGGGATTGATAATTGCCTTATTTCCGTCAGTTTTTAACTGCATTTCAGGGGAAGAGCCAAAGATCTTATAATTCCCGTAATCAAAGTAGAAGAGATAGGGCGAGGGATTTATAGAACGCAGCGCTCTATAAACATTGAATTCATCTCCTTTAAAGTCCCTGGAAAAACGCCTGGACAGCACAATCTGGAAAACATCTCCCCGTTGACAATGGTTCTTTGCTTTTGATACCATTTCTTTATAATCTTCTCCGGAAATGTTTGCCGTTTCGTCCGAATCTGTTTTAAACGGATAGCTGGGGATGGATTTGGTTTTGATCAGAAAAGCCAGTTGGTCTATTGCACTTTCTTCCCCGGGAAACAGGTTTTCGACGATGGTTAGTTGATCCTTGAAATGATTGATGGCAATAATGTATTTGTAAAGGTGATAGCGGATCAATGGAATAGCAGGAGGGGGCTTTTCCTGGTCAAAGGAAAGTTTGTCAAAATATTGAACGGCTTCAAAGCTCATATAACCAAAGAAACCATTCAGGTGATTGTTCTTTTCGGAAAATTCAAACGATTGAGTAAAATGCTCCAGCGATTCAAGAACTTCTTCCGGTTTCCGGATGGGTTTCGTATCAGGTGAACGGTTCCCGATACGCTGTTTGATCGTTTGATCTTCTACAATGAAATCCGCCCTTGGTTCCAGGCAGATAAAGGAATAACAATTCTCCAGATGATGGAAGTCGGAACTTTCCAACAAAATGGAATTGGGATATTCGTCCCGGAGTTTTAAATAAATTCCCACCGGGGTGATCATGTCAGCAAGCAATGTGCGCGTAGAGGTGTTAATAGTTTTCATATTGACAAGGATTTTTATTAGTAATACA
>JBNJFN010000196.1:2467-5853 GCA_051746885.1 Bacteroidota bacterium
TTTAAATAAATTCCCACCGGGGTGATCATGTCAGCAAGCAATGTGCGCGTAGAGGTGTTAATAGTTTTCATATTGACAAGGATTTTTATTAGTAATACAGTTTTTAAAAGTACAATTCTTATCCACCAGGCGCTTAGGATACTTTAGTTTATTGTAAGGAAGCCGGGCGCCTTCCCGGAACGAAAAAAGCCCACCGCGAGAGCGATGGGCTTTTGAACTTTACGTACCACTGGCCTTCTTTCTCACGGATTATTCGTGCAGAACTTAGGCCACCACCAGTTATTTGTATTGATTGAGATCATTGTTCTGTTATTTTTTAAAATATTTAATTCGTTCATAAAAAAAGCTCACCGTGAGTACGGTGAGCTTGAAATATTTTACACAGCCCGTTTTCCTCACGATTGTTTTGTGAATCTTACGGGCCACCACCAGTATTTGAGTTGTTTGGTCATAATTTGTGCTTTCTTGCTTTTTGCAAAAGTAAAAAATTATCTGAATTCAAAAAAAAATTCGGAAAATTTTAGCGTATCCTCCCTTACCTCCCTTGAAAATGGAGGTGATCAGGAAGTGCCAGAGTCAATGGTTTTTGCTTAATGGCCGGAAAAAAGATGAATAATTCAGGTATGATTTCTAAAAAAATATCTCAGTACTAATCAAAGAAAAATATTGCTTTATCAAAAAATATTAACCTCTGAAGGATAGAATAAGTAAGATGGGTTAAAAATTAATTGTTAACATAAAAATAAAATGAAAATGAACAAAATTGGATACGGTGTTTTATTGGTTTTTTTATTATTCCTATTCGGTATAGTAGAAGCACAGGAACCTCTCCGGCATGAAAAACGAATGTATTTATCACCGGAGGAAAAATTGTACATTCAAAAAGAGATGCCTGTTTATCTTAGAATTTCCACCTCTCCTGATGAAGATGCGGAGTCTTATCTGTTAAAGAGTGAAGAAAGCTCTGAATATGCCAATCCCATGTATTTTGACACGGAAGGATGGAATACCATCCAGTCTCCATGGGCGGTAGATACATCATCCAAACAGCCGGTTTTTCCTCAGGAGGAAGTCATTTTTGAAGTGTATGCTGATAGCGAAGCCCCCGAGACAGAATTAGACATTTCGGATGCCCAGTCATTTATGAAGGAAGGGGAAAGGTATTATGGAGAGGAGATTCAGGTTGAGTTGTCATCAGAGGATGCCCTTTCAGGTACTGAAGAAATATATTATTCATTGAATGGCGAGTCCTATAAACCTTATGAAGGACCCATTGAATTTGATGAGGAGAAACATTATGTTTTGAAATATTATGCCATTGATCATGTCCGAAACGTGGAATCCCCCGATTCAATTGATTTTCGTTTGGATAAGAGTGCACCTGAAACCCGGTATTCCATCGAGGGAAATAGCCAGGATAACATTCTGGGGGAGGATGCGGTTATTAAACTCAGCAGTGAAGACAGTCTTTCCGGAGTGAAAGAAATTCGGTATTCCATAAACGAAGGTGAAGAAAAGACTTATAAAGACCCCATTTCCGTAAGAAAGTTTCAGGAAGAAGATAACGAACTGGTTTTTTATGCCATTGACCATGTGAATAACAAGGAAGAGCTGCAATCATTGACATCCTCAGTTCAACAAGGTTCATCTTCCGGATCGGAAAGTGAAGGGGAAGGTGAAGGTTTCTCCTATTACATAGATAAAGAGCCACCCGAAGTTGAATTGCAGATTAAGGGAGACAAGTATGAGGGTGAAGACCTGTTTGTATCGCCACGCAGCAGGATAGAGCTTGTAGCAGAAGATGAAAAATCCGGAGTTAAGAAGATTTCATACAGCATCAATGGTTCAGGTTTGGATAATGAATACGAAGAACCTTTCCGGTTTGATGTTGAAGGTATGGGTTATTTAAGTTATGCTGCTTCGGACAAGGTGGGAAATCAATCGGAGAAAAGAAATCAGGCCATATATAATGATACCGGGCATCCGGAATCTTCAGTCAGTTATGATGGAAAGCACTATCTTAACAGGGATACCCTGTTTGTAACCCCCGATACCAGGTTTGTAATGAGTGGTAACGATGCGGAATCGGGGTTGCAAAACATTCTTTATAGTATTGATGATAAAGAAGCAGAGGCATACTCTGAACCCTTAACCATCAATTCTGCAGGATTTCATGAATTAAAATATTATGCGGTCGACCAAGTCAACAATGAAGAAGAGGCTCATCAACTGAAAGTTTATGTAGACGATGAAGCCCCTGAGATTTATCCACACTTCAGTGTAGACCCCATCGGTAGCAAAACAGTGAGGGGTGAAAAATATATGATCTATCCGTCCAATTCAAAGCTTTATATTGGATCTACGGATAAAGCATGCGGTACGGATTACATAAAATATAAGATCAATGATGGAGATTTTCAAACCGAGTTACCAATTGAAGAATTTGACGCCGGTAACTATTCAATAGAAATACATGCCTATGACCATTTGAACAACAAGTCGGTAAAAACGATTAAATTTGCTATAGAGCATTAATTATGAAAAAATTACTTAATCATAAAATCATTCTGTTGCTGTTGTTTTCCCTGGTTGTTTTAAAGGTAGATGCCCAGGAGGAAAAATACATAACCCTTTACATTTATAATTTTACCAAATATATTGAATGGCCTGATGAATATAAGGAGGGGGACTTTATAATCGATGTTCTGGGACATCAGTCCGTTTATGACCGGCTGAAACCTATGCTTACTGAAAAACAAAGAGGAAGTCAGAATTTTGTGGTGAATAATCCGACAGAGGTAAGTGAGATTAATGAAGATTGCCATATCCTGTTTGTAGGTCACTGGCAAAGCGAAAAGTTCCAAAGTGCCCTTGAAAAGGTAGGAGATAAAGGAACTCTGGTTGTGACAGAAAAGGATGGTTTGCTGGAACAGGGTTCGGCTATCAATTTGGTGGTTAAAAACGAAGAGATTGCTTTTGAGGTAAAGAAATCGAACATTAGCAAATACAATTTGTCATATAGTAATGATTTGACCAGTCTGGCGGAGCGGGTAATGGATTAGTAAAAATAATATCATGTTTCATTGCAATGCTTTTTAATTGAAACATCGTTTGAGTTAGGGGTTTTACGACTCCTCCTCAGATTCCTTCCTGAAGAAGGGTGGCTCCCTTCTTCGGGGAGGATTTTTTTTAGCCAGAATAATTCTTACCGCAGTCATAGTTGCAAACAAATTTTTCTTGACCTGATGATAAGTACCATGGTTAGAGTTAAGTAGTTTAGCTTTATTTTTTTGAACCACATAGTCACATAGTAAAGATAGGATTTCACATAGATTTATCATTCATCAGGCAATTGAGAAGACAAATTTATGAAATAAGGTTCTTTG
>JBNJFN010000196.1:5863-6205 GCA_051746885.1 Bacteroidota bacterium
AACAAATTTTTCTTGACCTGATGATAAGTACCATGGTTAGAGTTAAGTAGTTTAGCTTTATTTTTTTGAACCACATACCTGCCCCGTAGCAGGCGGGGGTCACATAGTAAAGATAGGATTTCACATAGATTTATCATTCATCAGGCAATTGAGAAGACAAATTTATGAAATAAGGTTCTTTGGACCTTCTTTGTTTACTTAATGAAAAATTTTTGTTATTCACAATATTTCTTTCTATGTGTTAAGCCTATGTGAACTATGTGCCTATGTGGTTCAAGTATATTAACCAAATGATTTTTATAATCGGTCCAAAGAAAGACTTACCCAAAATTTAGACTTTAA
>JBNJFN010000197.1:0-6193 GCA_051746885.1 Bacteroidota bacterium
ATCATGTAATAAAGGGTTGCCCAATTTGGATTATTTTTTCGAATTTTGTAGCAAAATCTTAACCTGCATTATTCACAAACGAACGTAGTGAAGTTTGTGGATGTGGGAGGGTTTGCGGGATGGATGCAGGCCTGCCTGCAAGCTTTCGGCGGGCAGGCAACCCCGCATTAGAAAAACCAGCTTTTTGCGAAATTTATTGAAGCAAAATGCCAGGTTTTTCAATAGCGTCAAAATTATTCTATAGAATAATTCGGGTTAAATTTTTAATTCTGTTTGTTAATCATGTTTGATTTTTTTATATTATAAACAACATATTTTATCTAAAATAAAAAACGAAAAGTTATGGCACAAAAGATTATTGTGACTGGCGCAAATGGAGGACTTGGAACTGCTGTTACACAGAAGTTGCTGAATGAATCGTATGAAGTATATGGTACTGTAATCCCGGGCAGGGAAAGCACCGATAATATAAAAGCTTCGTTTAAGAAGAATGAAATGCTGCACCTCACCAAATTGGATGTTTTGAGTGAACAGGATGTGGAAAATTACCTTTCCGCTATTGATGATGTATCTGGTGCAATTCTTACCGTTGGAGGATTTATGATGAAATCTTTGCAGAAGACTACAGAGAATGATCTGGACAAGATGATTAACCTCAATTTCAAAACGGCTTTTTATTTTGGCAAAAATCTCGTGGACCATTTTAAAAGCCGGAATAAGGGCCGAATATTTTTTGTATCATCAAAACCTGGCATTGAGAAGGGAGGCAAAGCCCTTACTTCCTATTCGGTTTCCAAGAACATGCTGGTTAAGCTGAGCGAAATTGTAAATGAAGAATTACATGGAACGGAAGCTTCTGCCTCGGTGATAGCA
This sequence comes from Bacteroidota bacterium, assembly GCA_051746885.1. Lineage (GTDB taxonomy): Bacteria > Bacteroidota > Bacteroidia > Bacteroidales > UBA12077 > JAGXLC01. The sequence goes on from JBNJFN010000197.1 coordinate 874, forward strand.
CCGGATATGATTGATACTCCGGCTAATCGTCAGGCAATGCCCGATGCAGATTATGACAAATGGATCAAGCCGGATGAGATTGCGGAAGTCATCTCTTTTTATTTATCAGCAAAAGCTGACAGGATCAGAGAACCCATTCTAAAGATGTATGGTGACTATTAAATGCTTATGCTGTGAGAAATGTAATAAAAGAATTTTTATTATTTTTGGGAATTGGAAAACCAATTGATCCGTTCAAATGGAAAAACAAAACAGACCAACCCCGCCGGTACGTGTTAAATATCTCATCACCCTGTTAAATGTTGTCATCGGATGGCATTTGTTTTACGAAGGAGTGATCAAGATCATTGATCCTACATGGACTTCAGCAGGTTACCTGGAAAACTCCAAAGGGTTTTTATCCGGTTTCTTTCAGTCGCTTGCCGAGTCTTCTCAACTGCTTCCGTGGATAGATTTTCTGAATATCGCCGGATTAATCATTATTGGTTTTTTGATTCTGACAGGCATATTTACCCGGCGTGCTGCAATTGCCGGGGCTGTTTTGGTCGGACTTTATTACCTGGCGCAACCACCATGGGAGGCAACGGACGTTGGATATGCCGTGGAAGGACACTACCTCATTGTTGATAAGAACCTGGTTGAGGTGGTAGCTTTGGTGTTAATAGCCAATTTACCCAAAACATGGTATTTTGGTCTCGGGCAATTGATACCCCGCAAATTAAAAGTTGAGGCACCCCGGCCCGTTAAAGTTCCCAGAGAAGCCAATCATAACCTTGAAAAAAATGCCGTGGATCGCAGGCAGTTGATCAAGGGTCTCATTACTTTGCCTTTTGTTGGAGGATTCATTTTTGCTTTTGCCAAAAACCATGGATGGAAAAGTTTTGAAGAAACCAATCTGGCCGGGAGGCTTGATTCAGCCAATGCCACTACGGGTGCTACCGTTAAAGTCAATGATCCTGTTGATCTTTCTAAGCTGGATAAACCGGTATCGAAAGGAAAGATAGGAAGTCATGAAATAAGCCGGATGATATGCGGAGGGAATCTGATCAGCGGTTTTGCCCACAGCCGCGATTTGATCTATGTATCCAACTGGCTGAAGCAGTATTTTACCGATAAAAAGGTGTTGGATACTTTCTGGCTCAGTGAACAAGTTGGGATCAATACAACTGCCGTACGTACCGCGCCGCCTGAGATCAATCTGTTGAATAAGTACTGGAAACAGGGAGGGAAGATGAAATGGCTTGCTCCTGTTTATCCCGAGGAAAACAACTATAAGGAAAATGTTGATATGGCCATTGACAATGGGGCAATAGGAGTTATGATCATGGGCAATGTTGGCGATAAATGGGCCAGAGAAGGCAAATTTGAGCTGATGGCCAAAACCCTGGACTATATTAAAAGCAAGGGAGTTCCGGCCGGTTTAACAGGCCATGAACTGGCTACCATAAAAGGAGCAGAAGAACATCAGGTAGGAGCGGATTTTTATATGAAAACGATACACAGCACAGCCTACTGGTCATGGAAGCCTGAACAATCCAAAGATAAATGGATTATCGACAACTATTCTATTGATAACTATTGGGCCCGAAAGCCGGAGGAAACCATTCATTTTATGGAAACCGTTAACAAACCGTGGATAGCTTATAAAATATTGGCAGCCGGGGCAATACCACCAGAAGAGGCTTTTAAATATGCATTTGAAAACGGTGCCGATATGGCATGCGTAGGCATGTTTGATTTCCAGGTCGTGGAAAATGCCAACACCCTTACAAAAGTGCTTGAAGACCCGAATTTTAAGCGAAACAGATCCTGGATGGCTTAAAGAAGCGTAAACTATGAAGTTTTTGGAAAGTAATGCAGAGGTTAATTGATATTTGTTTTGACCTGTAATACAAGCATTGTCAATTACTCTATTGTTTTAGATTTTACCATGTTCATTCATTTTTAAAAATATTTATTAGATTAGCTTCCTAAAATACGATGCTCTATGGAACAAGAATTTTCTACAATAGACTATGTCAGTTTCATTCTTTACATTGTGTTAATTCTGGGAATTGCTTTGTGGGTTTCCAGAGAGAAGAAGGGACACAAAAAGGATTCGAGTGATTATTTTCTGGCTGGTAAAGCTTTGCCCTGGTGGGCTATAGGGACTTCCCTGATAGCTTCCAATATATCGGCAGAACAGTTCATTGGGATGTCAGGTTCCGGATATGCCATTGGATTGGCCATTGCCAGTTACGAATGGATGTCAGCAGCAGCATTGTTGATCATTGCCAAATTTTTCATGCCGATCTTCCTGGAGAAAAAGATCTATACCATGCCCCAGTTTCTGGAGCTGCGCTATGACAACCGGGTACGGACCGTTTTATCAGTTTTGTGGTTGTTGTTGTATGTATTTGTTAATCTTACCTCTGTTCTTTATTTGGGATCTCTTGCCTTAAATACCATTATGGGTATTCCCCTGTTGTATGGCATTCTTGGTTTGGCCATATTTGCAGGGTTGTATAGTATTTACGGGGGGCTGAAGTCAGTTGCCTGGACCGATTTTATCCAGGTGGCATTTCTTATAGGCGGTGGATTGATCACTACCTATGTAGCCTTGTCGGCAGTGGCCGATCAATATGGTGTCAGTGGACCGCTTGCGGGTATGGTTGAAATGTTCCATAATTTTCCCAATAAATTTGATATGATTCTCGAGAAGGGACAGATCATGGTTCCTGATGGAGAAGGAGGAACGCGCGATGCCTTCAAGGATATACCCGGAATATCAGTACTGGTTGGCGGGCTGTGGATTGCCAATTTTTTCTATTGGGGATTTAATCAATATGTCATACAGAAGGGCCTGGCTGCTAAAAATATCAAGGAGGCCCAGAGAGGATTGGCTTTTGCCGGTTATTTGAAATTGTTGGTACCTTTGATAGTTGTAGTGCCCGGAATTGCTGCCTATGTTTTGACCAGCGGTGACCTGTCACCTTCAGATAAAGCATACCCATTTGTGCTGCAGTTGGTACCGGTTGGTGTAAGGGGTATTGCATTTGCAGCACTTGTAGCAGCCATCATTTCTACTTTGGCAGCCATTCTTAATTCTACCTCCACCATTTTCACAATGGATATTTACAAGCATTTTATCAATAAAGACCTCAGTGAGACCAATACGGTGAGAATGGGTCGTATGGCCAGCTTCACGGCTTTAGTGATAGGGGTATTGGTGGCCAGACCTCTGCTTGGTCAACTGGATCAGGCCTTCCAGTTTATACAGGATTTTACTGGTTATATTACGCCCGGGGTAGTGGTGATATTTATAGGAGGATTGTTATGGAAACGTGCCACACCAAATGCAGCCCTTTGGATAGCCATTTTAACCATACCTTTCTCCCTGGCGGTAGATACTTTACTGCCGGGGACACCTTTCATGAACCGTATTGGTTATGTTGCCGTTGCTTTGGCTGCTGTATTTATTTTAATGAGCCAATACGAACTTAAAAAGGCTGGTAAAGAAGAGCATGAAAAAGGTATCCGGATTTATCCGGGCATCTTCAGTACAGGGAATGTGTTTAACGTAATGGCTATTGGAATTTTGGCCATTTTGGCAGTATTGTACATTTTCCTCTGGTAGGAGTTAAGTTGGAAAGAAAAGAGAAAGTCAACCCCCCGAATGGTTTATGCATTTCGGGGGGTTGGCTTTTGAGTAGGTTTTTTTATTCTTCCAGTTTATAATGTTTTTCAGATAATTCCGCCAAAGTGCGGGCAGCGTATTCTGAAGTAAAATCCCTTTGTGGATTGGCCAGCATTTCATAACCTACCATGAACTTTTTGATGGTAGCACTTCTGAGTAAAGGTGGATAGAAATGCATATGAAAATGCCATTCGCTATGCTCATTGTTGTCGGTAGGACTCTGATGGATGCCTGCAGAATAGGGGAACGATGTATGAAAGAGATTGTCGTATTTTACGGTAAGTCGTTTCAATACATCTGCAAAACCTCTTTTTTCCTCTTCTGAAAACTCCAGAATGTTCCGGATATGCCTTTTGCTGATGATCATGGTTTCAAATGGCCATATCGCCCAAAAAGGAACCAAAACGACAAAATGACTGTTTTCCAGCACAACCCTTTCCCTTAAATTAAGTTCCAGTTCCAGATAGTCTGAAAGCATGCTCCTGCCATTCTTCTGATAGTAACTTGCCTGGTTTTGGGTTTCTTTGGCCGGTTCTACCGGAATGGATTCCTGGGCCCAGATCTGACCATGGGGATGGGGATTGCTGCATCCCATGATGCTGCCTTTGTTTTCGAAAATCTGCACGTAGTTGATGTAGTCTTCCTCACCAAGCCACTGATACTCTTTTCTCCATTGCCCGATGACATTAAGTAGCTGCTCTTCACTAAATTCGGCCAGAGTAAGGTCGTGGCGGGGAGAAAAGCATACCACCCGGCATATTCCCTTCTCGCTTTTGGCCAACAGGAGTCCTTCTTTTTCGTATTTGCCTTCCGGGATATTATTTTCCAGGGCAGAGAAATCATTGGTAAAAACAAAAGTACTGGTATAATCCGGATTTTGTCTTCCCCCGGCCCTGGAGTTCCCCGGACACAAATAGCAATTCTCATCGTATTGCGGTCTGTGTTCATCTGATTGCTCCTCCTGCTTGCCCTGCCAGGGGCGTTTGGTACGATGGGGAGATACCTGGATCCATTCTCCGGTTAGTAAATTATATCTCCGGTGGCTGTGTTCGCTCAAATTGAATTTTGGCATTTTAATGACTTTTTATTCCGTCATCTGTTTCCACCTCAAAGAAATCAGGCTGTATATTGAATTTTTCATAATATGCCTTTGCCAGCCTCTCTTCAAATTCTTCCCGAAAGTCAATCTTAACCAGATTGATTGTCGATCCGCCAAAGCCACCACCCATCATTCGAGCTCCCTTAACATGTTCCATATTTTTGGTCATATCAACCAGGAAGTCGGTTTCGTCACAACTCACCTCATACATTTCCGAAAGGCCTTTGTGTGAAAGATAGAGGTTTCTGCCGATGGCATCCACATCGTTCTCCTGAAGCTTTTCACAGGTATCGTGTACCCGCTCGTTTTCCCTTAATACATACAAGCATCTGTCAAGCACCACTTCATCCATCTGATCCTGATGTTCTTCCAGCATGTCGAAAGTTACATCTCTGAGGTTTTTTACGGACGGATGGTTTTGCTTTATAATACTGACTCCTTCTTTGCATTGTTTCCTTCTCACATTATATTCCGAGGAAGCAAGTTCGTGTTGGACGTTGGAGTTACAAAGAATTAGCTGATAATCTTTAAAATGAAGCGGATAA
>JBNJFN010000198.1:0-2466 GCA_051746885.1 Bacteroidota bacterium
GATTAAGATTGTGGCAGGCATAGATGTGGCATACAGTAAAAAGCCCCTGACCGGCTTTTCTGCTATATCCCTGTTTACTTATCCCGGACTGGAATACATCAAGACTTACCGGGAAATAGATCTGATTGGATACCCTTATATTCCCGGCCTGCTGAGCTTTCGTGAAGGACCATTGATCCTGGATACACTGAAACAGGCAGAGGAGGATATTGACCTGTTCCTTTTTGATGGTCAGGGAATCGCTCATCCGAGAGGGGTTGGTATTGCATCTCATCTCGGGTTTCTTCTTGACAAACCGTCTATAGGAGTTGGTAAAACATGGCTAACCGGTGAATATAAGGAACCCGGCGCACGGAAGGGAAACAAAAGCGACCTGATGGATGCCGGCGGCAACATTATAGGACATGTCCTTCGAACCCGCAATGAGACCAATCCGGTGTTTGTTTCTCCGGGCCACAGGGTTGGCATTGAGCAGGCCAGTGAAATTGTGCTGAACTGCACTACCAGCTATCGCATCCCTGAACCGCTTCGCAGGGCCGACCAGGAAGCTGAGCAATATAAGAATGAGGGAGATATTTGAAATTCAGTAGGTAGTAGGCAGTAGTCAGTAAGCAGTTCAGGAAATCCGTATTTGGCAGGAAAAAGAGTTGGCCATTGATGGTCATGAAAATGTTTGACAGGAGTTTGAAGGTTTGACAGGAGTTCGACGAGTTTGAAGAGTTTGAGTGTGATGCAAATTTCGTAGAGGCACGCCTTAATTGTCGGTATGGAAAAGCGTTTCGTTTGGTTGTCATTCATTGTCATTAAATCGAAGAGTTTACTACGGACCGGCTCCTCTCCCTTTTTCAAGGGAGAGGCTGGGAGAGGGTACGCTAATGAAGTTATAACTACCTAACATTAGAGTGATGTTAATATAGGTATAAAAAAGACACATCCAGCCCTTAGTAATACCCGGTTGGTCAGATAAATCTCAAATTCGCCTGAAATTTCTAAATTCCCGTACCCTCCCTTACCTCCCTTGAAAAGGGAGGTGATCGGAAAGTGCCAGAGTCAATGGTCTTTGCCCCAGCCCTAATTTCATTCCGGCCGGACGGGTCATACAATTCCTGACGTCCTCCGGGGTTTTTCAATTTATTAAATCAACCCCAGACATCGTCAGTAAGGTGTTACACATAAGTTTATATTTCATGCCCTTGCCCTGGAAGTATTTCATACATGTTATACCATTCCCGCCATTGTCCTGAATATTTTTCATGCATGATTACCATTCCCGCCAGTGTCCTGGATACATTTCATGCATGTTATACTATTCCTGCCAACGGCATGGACAGGTTTTACATATGTTATACTATTCTGCCAACGGCACGGATAGTTTTCATAATGTTTTAATATTCCTGCCAGCGGCATGGATAGTTTTCATAATGTTTTAATATTCCTGCCAACGGCATGGATAGTTTTCATAATGTTTTAATATTCCTGCCAACGGCACGGATAGTTTTCATAATGTTTTAATATTCCTGCCAGTGGCATGGATAGTTTTCATAATGTTTTAACATTCCTGCCAACGGCAGGATATATTTCATGTATGTTTTATTATTCCTGCCAGCGGCATGGTTATCATCTTTTTTTTTCATTTCTCCCAATGTTTTGGGGTGAATACCCACTCCCCCATCTCCTCCTGTTCCCATCTTCTCGTATTCCCATATTCTCGTCTTCTCGTCTTCCCGTCGGTTCATAATTCACATGTATATGGCAAATTAATCTTTTTCATATCAACCGATGAGACATGGCGTGTCTCTACTTATTCACCAGTTGCTCCATCTATTTCCTGTCTCTATCGATAACCCGAAACCCAAAACTACGTAATAATCTCCGACACCGTTACCCGCTCCATCGCACCAACGCGCTATCGTGCTGTCGGACTATCGTGCAGACATTTTTTCGTGTAGTCGTGCAGTCATCCTTTCGTGCCGCCGTGCAGTCTTACTACTCAAAACTCACTCCTACCTTTTCCCCACTCTATTGTAGTAATGCCTGGGATCGCCCCTTTCTCCGAAAGCAATCTCATCCCCTACCATTCCAATGCGTACATCGAGGCAGTTCGTGCAATCAGCAGCCTCTTCATCGGTACAGGGCTTGTTTTCGTATAGTTTATAATTGTTGCGGTACATGCCCGGTGTAACATTGGGCATAATCACGTTGGCTCCGGTCTTCAGGGCCTTCTCTCTGCCTACCGGATCAATCGCCTGAAGGGCAGTCGCAGCAGCAATATTGATGTCCTTCATCATGATGCGCAGAATGGCGATCATCTTCAATGTAAGCTGAAACCTTGTTTCTTCAGTCATCAGTATATCCCGGTACTTATAAAGCGGAGTATCCTGATGCTCGATATAAGGTCCCATTCCCACCATATCGATATCAAAATCACGCATGAAGATCAGGTCGTCTGCCAGGTCCTCATAGGTT
>JBNJFN010000198.1:2566-6165 GCA_051746885.1 Bacteroidota bacterium
AGCGGAGTATCCTGATGCTCGATATAAGGTCCCATTCCCACCATATCGATATCAAAATCACGCATGAAGATCAGGTCGTCTGCCAGGTCCTCATAGGTTTGAAACGGCAGACCGATCATTACGCCCGTTCCGGTCTGATAGCCTACTCTCTGAAGGGTACGGAGACTTTCAAGCCGATTGTCGTAATCGTGTTTACTGTCGTTGGGATGGAGTTTTTTGTATAATTCTCTATTGGATGCCTCAATACGGAGAAGATAACGATGTGCACCATTATCCAGCCATTCCCGGTATACCTCTTCAGGCTGTTCTCCCAGTGAAAGGGTGACGCCCATCGTACCGCCTGATATTTCCTGTATATTTTGCAGCAAACGGGATATTCGCCTGGTAAAAGCGGGGGAAGATAACTCACCTGATTGTAAAACCACGGAACCATAACGGTTTTCATAAGCAAAACGCACGGCATCGAGAATCTCATCATCTGTCAGATCATAGCGTTCTGTTTTTTGATTGGCTCTGCGAATGCCACAATAATAGCAGTTCTTGCTGCAAATGTTGGAAAATTCAACCAAACCCCTGAAATACACTTTCCTCCCTACAAATTGGGATTTTAGCCGGGCACTCCGTTCGAAAAGCATGGTTTTATCATCCCCTTCCGCCTGAAGCAGTTGTATAATATCTTCTTTTGAAAAATTGTCCTCTTTGTTTAATAGCTTGCCCATTTTGTTCATCATACAAAGCTTTCTTTATGACCCAATCAATCCCCGATATTAAAGGAAAGATTAACCAGATAACAATAGACTGCAAATATAACACGAAATAAAAGGCTGAACCAATTTTTGCAAAAAGTAAAATTTTGCCGGAATGGTGTATTAAAACGTCACACTCCCCTACATTCCCAATAAAAAAATATTCATCCGGTATTATTGTTTACCATCATTCGATTGGTCTTCATTTATAGGTATCTCATTCAGTTCTTCGAGATATTGCCGGAGTGCATAAAGGTGTTTTCCGTATAGTTTTTTTAAATAATATTTCGTAAAGGGCTTAACTCCCACAAAGAACACCAACAACCCCACCCCTGTTGCAAAAGCAGATTTCCAGGCAAGTTCCGTAAGATCGTTGAGTGAAGTAATGAATACACCCAAAATAAGCGCCACAAAATACAATATATAAGTTATTCGTTCATATTTGCGCATAAATTCCTTCAATGCATAAGTCTGCTCTTCAAGCTTCTTTTCCAGGGGCAATCTGAAATGTTCATACCGGTAAATTCGAATATACGACCTATACAAAAAAATAAGAAAAATCGCCAGCAAAACAACCAGGAAGAAAGACAGGTAATACCTGAGCGGTTCAATCATTACCAATCCATTGACCACAATGATGAACAAAACAGGAATGGCAGCGACGTTCACTCCTGCCTCAATAAGAAAATTTTTCCGAAGCTTTCTTAGAGCATACTGACATTTTTGTCTCAGAATTTCTCTGAGTTCCGATGTTTCCTTTCCTTCTTTCTCGTTAAGCTCTGAAGTATATTTCTTCCAGCTGCCCTTTAACTTTTCAATGTCCATCAGTTACCTTATTATAAATTTTCTTCAGCTTTTTCTTAATCCTGTTGATCTTCACGCCGACATTGGTTTGGGTCATTCCCATAATTTCAGCAATATCATCATAAGTTTTTTCCTCCATATAAAGCATGATAATGGCTTTTTCAATGTCTGACAAATGATCTATAGCACGGTACAAACATTCTATTTCTTCGGACATATCCTCTTCGGAAGGTCCAAGCAGCTCGTCGGTAATATAAATATCCGACTGATTCCTTCGTATCTTATTGGAAACCTTTCTGAATCCTGATATAACCGTATTCAGAGCCACCCGGTACAACCAGGTTGAAAATTTGGATTCTCCCCGAAAAGTGGGATAAGCCTGCCACAGGTTCACCAAAATCTCCTGAAAGGCATCTTCCTGATCGGCTTTATTTTTGTGATAAATGGCAGCTACCTTTCGGATCAAATCCTGATGCTCCGAGATCAGTTTCAGGAATTCCTCTTTTTGTTTGTAGTTACTCAAAACAATCCAGGACTTTTATACATAGGTAGCAAAAATTTCTGGAATATTACATCTTAACGGGGCTAATTCTTAAAGTAAAAATATATTAAGAAATTCACTATATTGCGTCGTGATTTTCAACCCTTAATCATTCAAAAAAAAGCAACATGAAAACCATTGTAGTTTATGAATCGGAATTCGGGAACACCGAAGAAATTGCCCGGGCGATAGGGAAAGCCTTTGCATCAGAAGCTGGCAACCAGGTACAGCATATTGATAAGGTAACACCAGATCAGCTAAAAGATGTGGATTTGCTGATTGTAGGTTCCCCCACCCAAAAATTTCAGGCCATGCCGGCAGTTAAAAGTTTTATTGCAAAGATGCCTTCCGGCAGCCTCAAGAGCACTAATGTAGCCGCTTTTGATACACGAATATCCACAGGCGAGATCAAATCAGGTTTTCTGCGTTCTATGGTCCGCTTGTTTGGTTATGCTGCCGAACCGTTAGCCAAAAAGCTAAAAAGGAAGGGCGGTGAATTGATTGCCGAACCGGCAGGATTTATAGTCACTGGAATGAAAGGTCCCCTGAAAGAAGGAGAAGTGGAAAGGGCTGAAAGCTGGGGCAAACACCTAAAGAAACTGACAATTGAAAAGAAAGAGCAGGCTGCGGTTTAAAGGGGCATATTTTGCCTCTTTATTATGTTATGTTAATGCTTTAATTGAATCAAGCTTTGTATGTGCGTTATCATTAATAATTCTACAGCCTGCTAACCTGTAGGCACAAAATTTATTGAGCTTTCTCTTTGCTTTTAAAATACACTTTTGGATTATCCAATGCTATGGTCTTGAAATCCTCTTCACCGATATAACCCCGCAGGTCGAGGCCAAACCTTCGGTCGGTAGTCTCCGTTTCTACCATATAGTAATCGGAACCGAAGAGGATCTTTTTCCTTAGAACCGGATCGGCCAGCAATACCTTTAATAATGAAAAGTACTCCTTTTCATGCAATGTAAAGGAAATATCGGCATATAAATTTTCGTACCTTTCCATCATGTTTTTAAAAATGAAATAGATTTGTTACGGATTAAAAATGTTACAAAAAATAAGCATTCGAAGACTTGATAAATGTATTAAAAAAAGCAAAACAAATCCAGTCAATTATGAAAGATTCCACAAAAATATTTCATTTATGGATGGTGAATCTATTAAATAGTTTTGTATGACCTTTATAAACTATAACATTATATACAACTTTCTCATTTTTCCAACAAAAGAAAAAATACAATCGCGGGTAAAATGATAGAAAACGCTGGAAGGATCCGGTGTATGGTTCGAAGTATGGTGTAAAAAGGTTTATCGAGGTTTAACAACCCTCCGGTCACTATAAGAACAATAAAAAACACACCAGTTAAAATAACCAATGCCCACATTAGCGGCCTAATTTCTATGCCCCTGAGCAGGTTATAAACAAAAATGCCTGTTACCACCACTCCCGCAAGCGAAACAAGCTTATGGACATTGAAAAGTACCGGACTATAGGGTCTTCC
>JBNJFN010000199.1:0-6131 GCA_051746885.1 Bacteroidota bacterium
GGATCTGCTCCGGTTCCTTCCAGATCAAGCACCTCATCATTCCTTAACATATCAAACCACCTGAAGCCTTCGAAAAACAGTTCAATCCTTCTCTGAAGGAGGATCTCGTCGATAAGCGCCTGACCGGTATTGGTTGACTGAACATAATCGGAATCCCTTTCGGAGACCAGCTCATACAATACGTTCTGGGCTTCGGCATCTTTATTGTCACGTGCCAGGGCTTCGGCTTCAATCAGGTACATTTCTGATGCCCGCATATGAATCACATCGTAGGGTGTAATGGTAGGTCCATCGTCCTGAACCATTTTTATGTGTATATAAGGCACCATATTGTGCGCACCTCCATTATTCACAATATCCCTGTATTCAGCAACTGCAGCATCAAACTCATCTTCACTGGCATACCGGCCTGCATTCTGCCCGGAATCCCAATCATCAAACGTACTTGGTGCATCTGCAAGGATCAAGTCTTTCCGGTAGTCAGTGGAAGGTATCTGCGCGTATAACTTATGGTTCATAAACTTGGGATTACTCCTGTTTTGCGAACCATTGAAGTTATTGGATATGTAATAGAAATAGGAGTAGAAATAGGTCGTCTGATCCTCGATCACTTCTGATCCCCAGATCCACTCCGGATTATTTACATTGTTGAATCCGGACTTATACTGACTTTCATTCATTAAAGTATATCCCTGGCGGGCTGCATTGGCATGGGTTGCTGCGGCATCCCAGTCGCCAATCGTTAAGTAAACCCTGGCGGCTACACCATTTGCCACATCAGCATTCAGGTGTGAAATATCCTCCCTTTCAGAGGCATCTTCAAAATGCGTAAGGGCTGTGCCAAGGTCGTCCGTGATCTGGTCATACACTTCCTGCACTGTATTACGTGGTTTACCTTCATAAGGAGGTTCAGTGGCCGTCATGACAGGTACACCCAAATCCGTTGAAGGGTCTCCTACCATATAGGCTTTCCCAAAGAATTGCACCAACTGGAAATGTGCCCAGGCCCTGTAAGTATAAGCCTGCCCCAATACATTATGCAAATCGTCAGACTCCTGCAGTTCATCCGCAGCATTGATGATCTGATTGGCCGATCCGATAATGTTGTAATAATAAAACCAGGAGAATGACACATCAGTTCGTGTGGCACTGGTGTGCATATCCCATTGAATGCGAGATCTGTGCCAGCCATTACCAGGTGTGGAATGCAGGGCATCACTGGCGCCAAACTCTGCAGTAGGAATCATAAACTGCTGACCGGCATACGCGCCGATTTCACCGTTCTGTGCATACATGGCCCGATGAATACCGTTCATTGCCAGCATCATATTTTCAACCGATCCGAGGGCAATCTCATTGCTCACAGCGTCGGTGGGTACAGTTTGCAGGAAATCATCTTCACATGAGCTTACGCCCAATGCTATTATGAAGATCAAAACCAATTTTAAAGTTATATGGTTTGTTTTCATTGTTATATTCAGTTTAATTATTAAAATTTAAAACTGCACGTTAAGGCCAAAAATTATAGATCTGCTGGGGCTGTAGGCAAACTCGCTCTGGGTCCCGGCAAAGTTATAAGTGGGGTTCAGCCCTTCCCGTGCGGAAAACAAATAAAGGTTTTCAGCGGTTGCAAAAACACTTAACTGGTTCAGACCCAAACGATCCGAAAAGGTTCTTTCGAAGTCGTAGTTCACCGTAACACTCCTGACGTTCAGGTAATCAGAAGAAATCAGGAAGCGGTCCGATACGGCATTTAAGCTTGCGTTGGAATACTGCAACCTTGGAACGTCAGTGACATCACCGGGGTTTCTCCAGGCATCCCTGGCATCCGGGTGGAAAGACTCACCGGCAACTGCACCCATCATTCCCCGGTAAACACCGTCGTACATCATCCCACCTATTGAATAAGTCAGCAGCGCACTAAGGGTGATATTTTTATAGGTAAAGCTGTTTGCAACAGATCCCTGCAAATCGGGAATTGCAGAATCTCCGGTGTAACCATATCCGGCATCGTTATGGTTTTTGGTAAGTACCGGATCACCATCTTCGTCATAAGCCAGTTGCGAGCCAATAAAATTACCGTCCTCATCGTTAACATCTTCCCATACATGGTATCTTGTGGCACCATCTTCAGGGTCAACATCATAAAACTTCCTTAACCAGAAATCATACCTGGAATGGCCTTCTGACCATCTCTTGGTTCCGCTAACGACCGGGTCCGGAATGGATGTAATTTCATTCTTATTGGTAGAACCCATCACGTTCATATTCCAGCTGAAGTCTTCGGTCCTGACCAGGTCGCCTTCCAGTTGGATCTCAATGCCCTGGTTATACAAAGAGGCAATGTTCCTGGGTTGCGACAACAAACCCATAGAAGAAGGCAGTGGCATATCATACAACAGGTCATCAGAATTTCTGCGATAAAATTCGAAACTACCACTCATCCTGTTAAACAATAAGAACTCCAGCGCGACATCAAAGGTCCTGTTTACCTCCCAGGTCAGATCAGTATTACCTACGGTCTCCCAGCGAATACCTGGGCTTGTGGCGTTCGGGCGGGTACCATAAAGCGCCTGGTAGCCATACGATCCGATATTGTCATTACCAACTTCTCCGTAAGATGCCCTTAATGACAGGTTATCTAACCAGGCCAGGTCATACAGAAATGCTTCCTCACTGATTCTCCAGTTGGCTCCCACAGAGAAGAAGTCACCCCATCTGACACTTTCATGGAAGGCAGAAGAACCATCCCGGCGGTATGAACCTTCAATATAATACCTGTTATCGTAGTTATATTTCAGTCTACCCAGGAAACCTTCATTTCTTTGGTTGGTGGTATAAGAATAATTGTCTGAAGTATTTACGAAGTTATTCAACTCATTTATACCGGTAACAATAAACTGATTCTTAAACCCTCTCTGATAAGTATATTCCCTGGAATAGGATTCATGTCCGATCAGGGCCTCAACGTTATGTACGTCGTTAAAGGATTTTTCATAATTGAGTAACTGGTTGAAGTTAACTGCAGTCCGGGTGTAACGGCTCTCATCCATCCTGGCAGTGGGGGCGCCATCACCAATATATGGATTCTCAAAGCCTTTGTACTGGTAGCCCTGAATGTCCAGGCTGGCATTCACAGTAGCAGTAAGACCGTCTATAATGGAAAACGTGGCAAACGTTCTGTTACCCACATCATTTCTTTTGTAGGCATCATCATTCCAGTTTAGCTCTGCAATGGCATTCCGGCCCTGGTTGATTGGCCTTGAATGCATTCCACCGTCATCATACTGTTTTTCGCCGGAACTGTCAAGAATATACTCACCGGTTGACTGATCCACCAGATATACAGGGTAGATAGGCCCTGTCATCCTTGCATTTCTGAAGGGGTTGGCATAGGTGGCGGAATTTGAAGTCCCGATATCACTGTCTTGCAGGGAAGCATAGATGTTGGTTCCTACCTGCAGCCAGTCTTTGACATCATAGTCAATGTTTAACCTGGTATTGATCCGTTCAAAGTTTGACTCAATGGTGTAACCTCTCTCATCGAGATATCCAAGTGAGTAGAAATAACTTGCTTTCTGGCTACCACCTGAGAAGTTCAGGTTATAGTTTTGCCTGTAACCTGTTTGTGTGGCAGGCTCATACCAATCCAGATCGGGAAAACCAACTTCTGCATTTGGGTTTATTTTTCCATCAGCGCCCACAATCTGATCGTTGGGGGTTCCCACGAAAGGATTGTATCTCAACTGCGAATAAATATTTTCGTAGGCGTACGATCTTGCATCTGCCAGACTGGGATCGTTTCCGGAATGGAAACGTGACTGGGCAAAAGCTTCTGCCTGAAGCTCATAAAAATCGTAAGCATCTACAGAAGGATAGAAAGCAAGTGCATGATCAACGATCCCGCCCTGTGATTTAAAACTTACGTCAATTGTTTCATCGCCTTTGGTTCCTCCCTTGGTGGTAATGATAATTACACCATTTGCAGCACGCGAACCATAAAGGGCGGTTGAAGAAGCATCTTTAAGCACCGTCATCGATTCAATATCGGTCGGGTTAATGCTGGCAAGACCTCCGGCGTACTCAGATCCATCCAGCACGATCAGCGGATTGGCGGAGGTGTTCAATGTTCCTACCCCGCGAATACGGATACTGGGAGAACTACCGGGCTGGCCGGAACCTGCTGTAGTTTGCACACCGGTTGTGGAACCTGTCAGGATCTGGCCCACAGAAGAAACTGACCGGGACTCAATTTTATCTGCTTCAATCACAGAAGCAGCACCCGTCAGAGATTCTCTCCTGGCCGTACCGTAGGCCATTACAACAACCTCTCCCAGGGTCAGTTCAGTCGGCACCAGTTCAACATTGATTTCTGTCCGGCCGGCGATCTCAACCTCCTGAGGAGTATAGCCCATAAAACTGAATACCAAAGTATTCTCAGATTCAGGGACATCTAAAGAATACCTACCATCCATATCGGTCGCAACACCAATGGTTGTTCCTTTCACAGAAACAGAAGCTCCCGGGATAGTTTCACCATCCTCAGCACTGGTAACAACCCCAGTGATTTGCACCGTTTGCGCTTGCAGCAAATTTGCGCCAACAAACACAACTAATGCAAGGAATACACATAGTCTTTTCATGTTGTTTTAGTTTTTATTAATAATTAGAAATTTAATTAATGCTTGTTCCCCTAACTTCATCCGCAAAACTATGAGTAAAATTTAGGAAAACAAAGGTTTTTATTAAGAATTATTTAACGTTTACTAACAGATTTATAAGTAATTAGCTCAACAAACCCTGACTTGACCTAATAAATCACTGTTTAACCCCCGAAGTGTTATTGTAGGTCTACATATCGAAAAGTATATAATATGAAAAGGCGTCCCCCGGCATTTAATTACCCCCTTTTTATTGTCAGCCCAGCCTCAAAAAAGAATTATCCTTTTGTCCGCCCCTGCTCTAAATGACTGTTTTTATGGGCATAACCACTCATAGCCAGACGGGGTTGAGTAAAAATACCCATAAAATCCCCGATAGTTTGGGTTTTTTTTTATTACTTTGAGGGTTATTTCGCTGCGAGAATCCGTATTAAGCGGCGAAAACTTCCTGGATAATAACGATAATTTTCAGGCTATTAACAACCAAAACCTAAAAAGAATATGTCAATCAAACAAAAGACACTGGATCTGAAACAACGGATGCAGAGTGCCCTGCAGGGGGGTGGTGCAAAGGCCATTGAAAAACAGGTGGCCCTTGGAAAGATGACAGCAAGGGAACGAATTATATCACTGCTGGACCCCAACTCCTTTCATGAGTATGATTTGTTTGTCGAGCATGCGGCGAAAGACTTTGACATGGACAAAAAACACCTGCCGGGTGATGGTGTGATCACTGGTACGGGCACCATCAGCGGATTCCCTGTTTGCATTTACGCACAGGACTTCACGGTGGCCGGGGGTTCCCTCGGGCTGATGCACGCCCGCAAAATCGGCAAGATCATGGACCATGCCATGAGCCTGAAAATCCCCATTATTGGCATCAATGATTCCGGAGGAGCCCGGATACAGGAAGGGGTGAACTCTCTGGCCGGCTATGGAGAGATCTTTTACCGCAACACACGGGCCTCGGGTGTAATTCCGCAGATTTCCGTGATCCTCGGGCCCTGTGCAGGAGGTGCAGTGTACTCCCCTGCCCTGACCGACTTTGTATTTGTGGTTGACAAGATCTCCAAAATGTTCATCACCGGCCCGGAAGTGATCCGGTCGGTCCTCGGTGAAGAAATCACCATGGAGGAACTGGGCGGCGCAAGGGTCCACAGTGAAGTCACGGGCAATGCCCATTTTTTCTCGGAAAGTGAAGCCGAATGTTTCGATAAGATCAAGAAACTGATCTCTTACATTCCCTGGAACAACAAACGCAAGGCTGCCCCATTCCCGAAAAAAGCACCCAAAACACGGCAATTTAAGATTGACAATATCATTCCCACCGATCCCCGGGAGCCTTACGATGTGCGGGATGTCATCAAGTCCATCAGCGATGACAGTGAGTTCTTCGAGGTACAGGAGCTATTTGCCGCCAACATGGTGGTCGGCTTTGGCCGGATGAACGGGCAGACGATCGGGTTCGTG
>JBNJFN010000200.1:0-6130 GCA_051746885.1 Bacteroidota bacterium
GGATAAGCCATATCGTTCTGCACGTACTGTGTCTTCATATCCGGGAATGCATCACTTAGAGCCTGTATATCAGGATAAACAATTATTGAAGCCAGTCCCACAATAATCCAGGGCCATGGCCGAATGGCATAGTGAAAGAAATTGAACAAGAGCGTAGCTCCCGTGGCATGCTTCTCGCTTTTGGCAGAAAGCATCCGCTGCACGACGTATCCACCTCCGCCCGGCTCGGCGCCCGGATACCAGGCAGCCCACCATTGAACAGCAATGGGTATCAAAAACACACCAATAAACATGGTGGGGTTTGAAAGACTGGGGAGAAAATTAAGATTCTCCTTCACTTCGGGATGGCTGAAAAGTTCGGATAAACCGCCAATCTGAGGAGAATTGACCGAATAAACTGCGGCGATGATCGCCCCGAACAAAGCAAAGGAAAACTGAAAAAGATCGGTCCATAAAATGGATTTCAAACCTCCCAGGCCAGCATAAAATAATACAATCACCGAAGCAATGATCAGGGCGATGGTGGTATTTATGCCCATCATCACACCGACGATCTTAATAAAAGCAAGACAAACGGTAGCAATCACAAATACATTGAAAAACAATCCCAGGTATACTCCCCGGAAAACCCTCAAAAATTCAGCGGGTTTTCCGCTATACCGGATTTCATAAAACTCATTGTCTGTTAACACCTGCGATCGGTTCCATAACTTCGCATAAACAAAAACAGTCAACATCCCGGTCAACAGGAATGCCCACCAAAGCCAGTTGGCAGCTACCCCGTCGGTTCGCACCATATCAGTGACCAGGTTAGGCGTATCGGCCGAAAAGGTTGTAGCAACCATTGATACACCCAGAAGCCACCAGGGCATATTCCTTCCGGAAAGGAAAAAACTTGCGGCACTCTTACCTGCTCCTCTGGAAGCAACGTATCCAATTGTTAACAAAATACCAAAGAAAATTGCAATGATGACCCAGTCTAATGTTTGTAATTCCATAAATTTATTTTTTTTATCGTTTTAACTCCTCTTTTCCTTTTAACAATCTGCGAACCATCCGAATATGGTCTGAAAACTCCTGATAGTTCATTTCTTTAATCAATATAGCTCCATATGATCTACGCATCAATGGATTCGGATTCTCATAAAAATATTCATTCCCCAGCAGATTGATCAGATTCCTTCCCTGTTGAACCCAGATCATCTGAGCCAGTTCACTGAATGAACCCTCCAGTTCGTAGCTTGGGAATGAAGCGGACTTTTGACTCAGGAAGCAACTTTGGAACATATTATGTAATACTGCAAATGAATTCATCGAGATAGGGAAAACCATGTTTGCTTCGGACAGATCAAAGCGAGACCAAACATTTCGGTAGCCCCATATCTTAAGATTCATTTCCGGATATTCCTTTACATACTTATCAATGGCCTCGGAAATGGCCACCAATGTTTTAAAATGGGTATCAGGGCCGCTTCCTTCAGGATCGAGAGCCAGGGTAATCACAGTAGGTTTGATTTGCTCCATAACCCTGTATATAGGCAGCACATCCAGATTATGATCCGGATATTCTGGAAAGATCTGGCCGCTGTAAAAATGAAGCCGCAGATGATCCACGTGCTTCATATCAATACCGAAATGGGCCCAAACCAATTCTGCTTCAAATTCTCTTATTCTACCCTTCAGTTGTTGAATCAAGTCAGGCTCCATCCTCCCCGGCTCTATGGTAGAAATCAATTGCAGTTTCTCGTCGGTGAATTCCCGGATCTTATTCAAATCTTCCGTATCCAGAAGCAAAGCGATTACTCTGCACAAGCGACATGCAATATAAAAAGCCTGGGTTTCCTTGTTCTGACTTGCTATTCCCTTCAGATAGCCCACTATATCATCCTGGGCGTATTGAAACTGAAAAAGCCGATGGGGTTTGTCCAATAGCTTGTTTTTCTTCTCATCGATAAATTCTATCAGTTCCTCCAGGCGCTGCCTCAGGTAATGGTTGGTAACCGCCGTAAAACCGCTGGTACAATATACAAAATGATTTTCATTATACTTGGAGCGTACCAAATGATGCATCAGCGGAAAATAAGCCAGTTCAATATCGTCGTGATGAGGAGCAGTATGCATAAAACGCTGTTCCATGGGAATGGATATACCCCTTTGTATTTTCCCTATTATACGGGAATGAGCGGATTCAGCAAGATTCCCCAGTGATTTGCCGGTTAAATTCTCCGCAACTTTCCAATCTTTATCCGAAGGCAAAGAACTCCGCTTAGTCCTGGCAAGTTCCATTAAAGATAGGTTATTCCTTAGGGCTCCGTCTTGGACCAGTTTATCATAAAAAGAATCGGAGAGATCTCCTTGTTCAATAAGAGCAGAAATCGTTTTTTCAGATTTTTCAAGCTTTACAGTAGCACTCTTGGTTAGATAAAACCTTGCATTTTGCAATTGCTGTAAGCTTGTACCGGGATAAGCCTGTTGAGGCTCCTTCTCAACAGCATCCTTAACCACCTGGCCCTTGGTTTCACCCGCAGCTATAATAACCGCTACGGTATGGGGATTATAGGTGATGGTTTTTAATCCCATCGTGATGACCGCTTTCTTTTTAACCGATTCAATTCCTCCCAAATCAGAGGCGGCAGCAGCTTGGGTTTCATAATTGATATCCGTCAAACGGGTTGTAGAGTAAAATGATGAGCCCCGGACATTAAAAGCAATATGACCATCCGGACCAATACCACCCAGAAAAAATCCAATGCCACCTTTCTCCCTGATTTTTTCTTCATACTCATCACAAAACTCATCGAAAATTTTAATGGCCTTTTGCTGCCACATTTCCTGCTCAGTGGAAGGTTGTTTAAAACGAAGGTTCAAATCGATGTTCCCATCGGGAAATATCCGGTCCAGATTCTTATGACCCCCTAACAGCTCTTTCTGTGCGTCACTAAAATGATAAGCGTTGATTAAATGGGTCTTCTCCGGATCCAATCCAAACTGCTGTATATAAAAGTTGTGTACAAAATAATTGAAAGATCGCTCATGCTCAGGGTTTATAGGGAAGAATTCATCCAGTTGGAAAAAGGTAAGCGACCCCATATCGGGTTTCCATTTCGGATCGAAACCTATATTAGCCAAAAGGCCATTATTAACTTCATTATTCCAATTCTCCAGATAGTACTCCACCCATTTGATAAAGAATTCAGGAGTTTTGCCTGTGGGCAGTGCAATTACACCCCCGGGATTTCTGCAAACCCATTCCAGAAACCTTATAGCGGTTATCTGGCCCAGTTCAACATAATTGTCCACCGTAATAGCAGGGATCTTCCTGTAAAGTTCATTGTCCGGGTATAAAATATCTCGCTCGCTAAAATACTTTTCGGTGATGTTTGTTGTATCGTATATCATATTATCCAAAATTTTCTAATTCCTGTTTATCCAAGTACCTTTCTGATAATAACTGCACTGGCACCCATTGCAACAGAATAATTGCTATATTCTGAGAACAGGATCTGTGGGATATTATAGTCAATCTTCAGAAATTCCCTGTTTCGTTTCTTAAATTCATCAATTAACGGGTTAAGAATAAGATCCTGTCCCATGGCTATATCACCCCCCAAAACGATTAGTTCGGGATTAATAAATCCGTTGATCAGCATCAGTTGATATGCCAGGAATTGAATAATGGTATCAACCATATGCCGGGCAATGGGATCATCTTTCCTCGCATAATTAAAAATATCCGACAAGGGAATATGTTTTTCCGATCTAAGCCATTGACTTAAAGGGCTATCAGAACTAATCCGTTGCATCGCTCTTTTTCCTTCATCAAAGAGGTCGGGCAGTGGATCAAACACTTCCCCGGCAGTACCGGCAGCTCCGGAATACAACATATCATTGATGATAATCCCCAGGCCTAAATAATCAGAAATCTGGTTATAGGTGATATAAACAATATCCGGAGGAAGAGGCTCATTCCTCCGTGAATACCATTTGATCCCCAAGGCACCGGCATTCGCATCATTAACCAAATATACAGGGATGTTTACCTTTTCCTCAATCATCTCTTTTAGCCGCACATCCCTTAACTGAAGGTTGGAGGAATATTGAACTTTGGCTTCCGTATTATCTATAAGCCCTGTAATTGCAATGCCAATCCCCAGTAATTTACTAATATCCACAAAATAATGCTCTATAATATCTTTTATGTTCTCCACAATGGCTTCTGACACCTGATCGTTCTTCAGATAATTCTCATAGGGAACTTCCCGTCGGGTCACAATCTTTCCTGAAAAGTCCGTCAGAACATACCTTATCTTATCCACCAAAACTTCCATACCTACAACATAAGCAAAAGAGCCGTTGATCTTCCATAAAACCGGTCTTTTACCTCCCCGGTTTGTTGAATCACCTGTACGACTATATTCAATGAAACCAGATTTAATGAGCCGGCGAAGTATATAAACCACTGTAGAAGGCTGAAGTCCAGTCAATCTTGCTATCTGGGCTCCCGACAGCTCACCATAATCCCTTATTAGTTTTAAGGCAAGTTTATTTTTGTCTTCAGCTATCTGCAAGGAGAGCTCCGGCATGTTAAACTGGTTTGTTTATTCAATGAATGAATAAACAAAAATAGGAAAAAAACGAAATTGGTGAAACAGTTTTTTTTGAAAAATTTCATTTTTTTAACATATTATTTTTTGAATAATTCAGTCGCTCAAAAACCAGAAATTTAATCTTCCGAGATAAAACCAAAATGATGGTGACAATTCAAATGAATATTATATTTTTGAGCAACCAACCTTTAAAACATACTCTATGAAGCTAAAAAACATTCCGCTCTGGGTCAAGATCATTTCGGGAATGATTTTAGGGATACTTTGGGGGTTAGCAGCCGTATATCTTGGACTTAAGGAATTCACCCTTGACTGGATAAAACCATTCGGCACCATCTTTCTTGATCTATTAAAACTCATAGCTGTTCCACTCATATTCGTTTCATTGGTTAAAGGGATATCAAGTCTTACGGATATTTCCAGGTTATCCAGAATGGGCCTGAAGACCATTGGGCTCTATCTGGTATCCACACTCATTGCCACAACATTGGGGCTTGGACTGGTTAACACCCTTGAGCCGGGCGACACGTTCCCAAAGGAAAAACAGGAGGAGTTACAGCAACGGTATGAAGTAGATATTGAGGAAAAAGAGCTTACGGCAGAGCAAGTACAAGAGCAGTCACCTCTTCAGTTTCTTGTAGATATGGTACCGGAAAATATTGTGAATGCCGCTTCGAATAACCGCAATATGTTACAGATCATCTTTTTTGCCATCCTTTTTGCAATAGCCATGGTTCTGATTCCCGAAGAGAGGATCAAAACCGTTAAAGATTTTTTTGACGGCATCAACGAAATTATCCTGAAAATCATTGACTTCATAATGAAATTTGCACCTTATGGGGTCTTTGCCTTACTTGCAGCCTTAATCGTAGAATTCTCAGGAGATGCGGACTTATTTGTTGCATTGGCCAATTATGCCGGTACGGTAGTTATAGGACTTTTCTTTATCATATTGGTTATTTATCCTTTTTTTATCAGAATTTTGGCTGGTGTCAAATACGGAGACTTTTTCCGGGCAATCTTTCCGGCTCAGATGTTTGCCTTCACTACCAGCAGTAGTGCAGCCACCCTCCCTGTAACATTGCGCCAAACCCAGAATAAGCTGGGCGTATCGAAAACCGTATCCAATTTTGTTCTGCCCATAGGGGTGACGATCAATATGGACGGCACTTCATGTTATCAGGCCATCGCAGCAGTATTTATTGCACAGGTATTTGGCCTGGATCTTAACATTACACAACAGGTTACCATTGTACTTACCGCTACCCTTTCCTCTATAGGTACCCCGGGAGTTCCCGGGGGAAGCATCATCATGCTGGTGATTGTCCTCTCCAGTGTAGGATTGCCCGCAGCCGGCCTTGCGCTTATACTCGGTATCGACAGACCTCTGGATATGCTGAGGACGGTGGTCAATATTACAGGGGATTCAACCGTTTCGACCATTGTTTCAAAGAGTGAAGGAGATCTGAATTATCCGGTGAAAAAAGAGCAGACGGTCTAGACTCAATGGTTGGATGATTGGG
>JBNJFN010000201.1:0-4453 GCA_051746885.1 Bacteroidota bacterium
TCCGGTTATGGCAAAAAGCCCTGCCTTGTCCAAAGGAGGTTTGGTAAAATCAATGGTATGTTCGCCGCGTAGCGAATTGATATTTTTAAAATGAATGGATCTGATCTTCATGATTGTTCCGTTTGTTCTATATGTTGAATTATCTCAATAAAAGCCTCGCGGAGCATCTCTTTCTGCGCTTCTTCGAGCTCGGAGCGTTCCATCTTCTTTTCAAACACATCTTTGGGTCTTAGATCTTCGATATGTTGTGAGGTATCGTAGAGCTGATGCGTTCCGCTGACTACATTGCTAAAATTAACCCGGTGCTTGACTACCTGGGCTTGCGGGCTATTGAATTCGTCAATAAGAGATTCCAGATCGGTGATCTTTTGTGGATCTTCCTTTTCTTCCTGCATCTCGATCTCAATGAGTGTGGGAAGCTGGCTTTCTTCCTGGCTTACCTGCTGTAGCCCCTGGCGTATTTCTTCCAGTGTGCCCGTGATTTTTCGTAGACGGCGTATGGGTGGTATTTCAATACTTCGGTGTGTGGTATCGTTTTCTGAGAGCTCATAGAGGATCATCCTTTTATGGTCGGCTATCTCGCTAAAGGATAGAGGCACAGGTGATCCTGAATAGAGAATCCTGCCGCTGCCGTCAACCTGTTGGGGTTTATGGATATGGCCCAGGGCAATATACCGGAAATGGCTATTGAAGTTGAAAGGCTCATATTGAGCCTGGTTACCTACCTGGATGTCGCGCTCGCTTTCGGAAGAATCCACCCCCTGTGCAAAGAGATGCCCCATGGCGATGGCCGGAAGATTCGGGTAATCCCTCTGGCAGATCTCAGCAGCCTCATTAAAAACTTGTGTGATTCCCGCCTTGACAGCTTCTTTCCGGTCCTCGTAACTCTCTCCCGTAACTGCGTTTCTCAGGTCAGCATCCCGCAAAAAAGGAATGGCAGCTATCACAGCCTTTTCATGAGCATCCCTGCCCTGCACCGGTATGATCATATCCTCGGGCTTTTCAGGCAGCCCGCCAATAACATGGATATTAAGAGCCCGCAAAACTTCTTTGGGGGCATTGAGCACTGAAGGAGAATCATGGTTGCCGCCGGTGATGATGGTGGTGCAGTTTAACCGCGAAAGATTTACCAGAGTTTCATAATAGATCTTGCGTGCTTCACTGGAAGGATTGGCCAGGTCGAAGACATCGCCCGAAATCAGTACCACATCAGCCTGTTCCTCTTCAACAGTCCCAAGAAACCATTCGGTAAACCTACGGTGATCTTTGGTCAGATCAACCTGATGTAGCCTCTTGCCTAGATGCCAGTCGGATGTGTGGAGTATCTTCATTTAAATTAAATGTATTCTCTTTGTAATTATAAAAATTCTTCAACGATCAAATTTGAAAACATGAAAATAATAAAACTACGCTTTAAGGACTCATTTTTTAACAGGCTATTCAGAAAAAAATCCAATTCGTTTGCTGCCTTTCTGAATGGATTCACCCTCACAAAATTCCATAATTTTTTCAAGGCCGGGAATCTGGTTGTAAAGCACCTCCTCCGTAACAATTTTCCTGGCAACGTTGTCGATCTGTCCACCGGAAAAATCGTACTTCCGGGCCAGGGTATAAGAAGCTTCTTCAGACAGGTTATGTAGCTTTGACCTCCAGATTTTGCTTTTTACATCAACGTTGGGTGCGCTAAATCGGATCTTGTAGAGAAACCGCCTGTCAAATGCTCCGTCGAGGTTGCCGGTTAGGTTGGTAGTGGCAATCAGAATGCCTTCAAATTGCTCCAATTGTTCCAGCAGAATATTCTGGATGGCATTTTCAGTTTGTGCCACTGGTGAGCGATGGCTGTCGCCCCGTTTGGAAAACAGAGCATCGGCCTCATTGAACAGCAATATGGGGAGCTTTTCCTGTTTTTTGGAATACCGGTCATAGGATTCAAAAATCTCGCTCACTTTTTTCTCGCTTTCCCCAAACCACATCGACTTGGTATCGCTTAGATCCACATGGATGATTTCCCTGCCGGTTTGCCTGGCAAGTTGCCTGGCCGTTTCGGTTTTACCCGTGCCCGGATTTCCATACAACAGAACCGTCACTCCTTCCGGCATGTTCCTTTCTTTTAGCCTAGTCTGGAGATCAGAGAGTTTCTCTTTTTTCAACAGATCGGTGAGAAAAGTGACCTTTTCTTCCTCCAAAGGATTGTAGAAAAGATCCTTTTTTTCTATGGATACGGGTTTGACTGCATTTTGCATTTCTTCCCGGTTCATGAAAAGCTCAGCATCCTCACCAAACAGCATCTGCAATGATTTCTCCGTAAGACTTATGTTACGTTTGTCCCGGAAGTTGGATTTGCTCCATTCCAGTAGATTTTTTTCAAACAATGGACCTTTTTGCTGGAAAAGCCATTTTTTAAATAAGAATTGCTCCCGGATATTATCAAAAATAACTTCAAGGGCACTATTGATTCTTACCTCATTTTCTCCGGAAACAATGCTCCGGCAGACAAGACAGTACAACAGTTTTTCTTCCGGATTCAGGCCAAACTCCTCTATTTTTTGTACTTCCTCAAGATCAGCGTACCGCTCTATCAGTCCTTCTGCTTCATCAAACAGTTGATTGGTGGGAATATTCTCACTTTTTCTTAATCCAAAAAGTTCTTCCATATCCTGCAGGAAACCCGTGAAATCTTTCTCTTCAGGTTCTTCACCAAGGTATGCCTTTTTATTTTCAAGCACCGCATTGTTAAGGTGATTGGGAACAATATAAGTTTTTTTTGTCAGTTTCATGCCGCGTTTACGCTTGAACTGACTTTCGCTTTCCAGGACCCCCTTCTTTATCATGTCTTCCAGTTCCTCGTGGTAAAGTAAAATACGGATTGAACTGAAATTAAAATGATCAGCAAGTTCATCGAGGGCAACTGATCCTAGCTCGTAATTTATGGAAAAGATCACAGCAAAAAACATGGCCTGATTCTCATTTATCTGCAAATAATCTGCTAAACGGATGAGCTCATTTCTAATGGAAGAAAGCTCATTCTCCTCCATTTTAGAGTTCTTAGTCTGCTCAGTTATCTGAATGATGGTCTCCAGTACATTGAATTTTGCTGTTTCCAATTTTACCTCCTTATTTTTTCTGCAAATCTAAAGGGAGGGTATGACAGAATGTGTCGTTAATGCTTGAAATTTTTGCGGTGGATTATTTCCCGGGAGTTGGTATATTTTAGGCTCGGAATGAGGGAACACCCGGAAAAGAAGCTTGCTGTATTCCAGAAAAAAGAAACTTTATTGATTTGTGTGTCGTAATTCGTTAATGGACCTGTAAACTGAATATATTTTTAAACCTCAATAAACGCATCATTATGTCAAACCTCGGTAAACTCCGGCGGCTATATCTTCTGGTTGAAAAGGTCGATAATGCTTTTCATCCCACCTTCGATGAACTTTACGATTACTACTATGATCATGGGTTTGAAGTCTCCAAAAGAACAATCCAGCGTGATATAGAAACCCTGAGGATTGAATTCGGAATAGAAATCACTTATAATCGCTCCAGGGATGGATATTATTTGGACCGGGAATACAGCCTGAATGTTAATTCTTTTTACCGGTTCCTGGAGTATGCCAACACTGCGGATCTGTTGTCAGAAGATATCCGCCAGAATAAGAACAACCTGGAATACATCCATTTTGAATCGCAGGGAAAATTGAAAAACCTGCATCTCCTAAAAGAGCTGATGTTTGCCATCCGAAATAACCGGATCATCAGTTTCACCCATTACAACTTCTCCAAAGAAACGACGAAGTCTTTTACGGTTTATCCCTATGGCCTGAAAGAATACCAGAGTCGCTGGTATGTGGTGGGAATGGTTAAAAACGTTGACAATCCCCTGAAATTTGGCATTGACCGCATTGAAGCGCTCAATGTCCATGACCAGACCTTTGAAAAGGATCCGCATTTTGACGTGAACGAGCTGTTCGATGATGTGGTGGGGTTGAATACAGACGGGGAAAAGGAAGAGGTCATCCTGCATTTTACTTCTTTCCAGGGCAAATACATTAAAACCCTTCCCTTACATTCCTCTCAGGAAATAGTGGAAGAAAATGAGGATGGTCTCACCGTAAAACTCAAAGTCAGACCCAACTTTGAGCTAAAGCAGAAACTCATGATGCAGTGCCAGGCTGTTAAGGTTATTCAGCCTCAGTGGCTGGCGGAAGAGATGCAGGCGATATACCGGGAAGCGCTGGAGAATTATACGTAGCCATATCCAAATCAAATAAAAGAAGTTCCTCTTATCACAAATCTTTGCCGAAGTTTAGCCAGAAATAGACTGGAAGAAATGTACAATGAATTTGTTGCTCAATGGGGTAATGATATGGTTGAATTTTCCGATGGATTGAGCTATTTGGCATATTTACAAGGAAAAGAGAGGAAGAAATACGAAGAATTGTCCCCAGTGGAATTT
>JBNJFN010000201.1:4553-6098 GCA_051746885.1 Bacteroidota bacterium
AGTGGAATTTTGTAAAGTTAAAATAAATTACTTACTTTTGGCGTTAATAACGCAATAAGAAAGCATGATTGTTTCATTTGGTTCAAAGGATACAGAAAAAATCTGGCAAGGAGAAACAGTTAAAAGGATTCCATTGGATATTCAAAAAGTTGGCCGACGAAAATTAAGAATGCTGAACAATTCACAAAGCTTGCCAGATTTAAGAATTCCACCGTCAAACAGATTAGAAAGGCTCAAAGGAAAAGCAAAAGACTTTTACAGTATCCGAATTAATGACCAATGGCGAATAATTTTTAAATGGGAAAACAATCATGCCCATGAAGTAGAAATTACAGATTATCATAAATAAAATTCTGAAAAGATGAGCAAATTACTCAATATACACCCAGGAGAGATTCTACTTGAGGAATTTCTTAAACCAATGGATATCAGTGCCTATCGATTGTCCAAGGAAATTGGAATACCGCAGACGAGAATTTCTCAAATAATTAAAGGTAAACGTCGTATCACCGCTGATACGGCGTTAAGGTTAAGTGCTTTCTTTGGTAATACTCCCAAATTCTGGCTTGGTCTTCAGGATGATTATGACCTTGAAGAAGAATCCCGCCGTAATAATGAAACTTTGAGACGAATAAAAGACAATCGTACTCAAAAGACTGAAAAATAAACGAACCACAGGTTGTATAAATAATTGGGAAGTAGTACTTTAAGTCAGGCGAATCAATATAGCAAGCTTTTTACCCAGGGAATCGGATAAAGGTAGTTCCTCCCCAAATGTTCGACCAGCGTTCTGTTAAAACAAACATTACCCTCAATATCAGCATGAACAAACCCACCTACAAATTGGACAGGGGATAACCTTTTTCATCTCTTTATTATACAGATCATCGTTCAAAATGTATAAACTCACCCTACCTCCAGAGACAATTTTATAACGCCAAACCCCGGCAACCATAAGGGGTTCCGCGTTGCAAGCTGATCAGCTTGCAAATATACTTGCAAGATGTCGCGAAAGTTTTCAAGATTCAAAAAAATTTGTATTTTACTCCGGCATATAACCGGTTTTGTGTTGTTGTTTTCATACCGGAAAAGTACGAATA
Source organism: Bacteroidota bacterium (assembly GCA_051746885.1). Lineage (GTDB taxonomy): Bacteria > Bacteroidota > Bacteroidia > Bacteroidales > UBA12077 > JAGXLC01. The sequence continues at coordinate 5,654 of JBNJFN010000201.1, forward strand.
AATCTTTTAATATCCCGGTTGTTCTCGGAGGAAGTGGATTTTCCGTGATGCCCCGGGAAATATTGGAATACACAGGAGCAGATTATGGAATATTCGGTCCGGGAGAGTTCGCTTTTAAGCAGTTAATAAATACCTTAGAGTCCAAAGGAAAGGCAAATCAACTAACCAATGGGTTTGCTGCGTTTTCAGAAAAATCATATAAGCGAGGGAATATAGACGATTACCAAACCTATATACAAAAAGACGGAACAATTGGATTCCGAACGCAAATAGGTTGTTCGGAAAATTGTTTCTTTTGTGTGGAAGGGAATACGCCGGTTCTGTTTCATGATCCTATATCAGTGGCCCATGAGTTATATACCCTCAAACAATATGGATATACAAAATTTCATCTATGTGATAGCGAGTTTAACCTTAACCTGGAACACTGTATCAATATATGCAA
>JBNJFN010000202.1:0-6077 GCA_051746885.1 Bacteroidota bacterium
ACATGTTTTTGAACGTTTCAGGCAAGGGGATGATTCGACCAGCAGAGAATATGAGGGTACAGGACTGGGACTGACCATTTCCAAAAATCTGGTAGCATTAATGGGTGGAGAGATGTGGTTGGATTCTAAAGAAGGTGAAGGATCGGTATTTTATTTTACCCTTCCTTATGAAACCCGGAAAAAGACAGGAAAAAAGGAAAAAAAGAAGGAAAAGCAGGATGAGCCAGTCGGCGAAGGTAATACATTATTAATCATTGAGGACGATCCGACAAGCCTTGAATATCTGAAGGAGCTGCTCGAACCCAGTGGATTCAGTATTATTCATTGTGCCACAGGAGAAGAAGGTTATGAAGCATTCACAAACCATCCCGAGGTTGATCTCATACTAATGGATATTAAACTTCCAGATACAACAGGCCTGGAGCTTACCCGAAAGATACGTGCTTCAAATCATAACAGTGAGGTTCCAATTATAGCCCAAACTGCTTATGCCATGAGCGAAGATGCTCAAAAAAGCATAGATGCAGGATGTGATGATTATATAAGCAAACCCATTGACAAAAAGCAATTGCTGGCTAAAATGTATAAGTTCTTATAAGTTTAAAATAGGAGGTTTCGAATCCTTATCGGAAACGAAAATTGTTTGCTTTGAGATAAACGCTTTTTCATGATTACAATACTTATCATATCCATATTTTTTCAGCTTGTAGCTGTTTTCTTTTCTATCAGACTTATCTTTATAACAAAGCGATATTTTTCATGGATACTGATTGCAATAGCCATTACACTGATGGCTATTAGGCGGTTAGTTTCTTTGAATTCATTGATAAGTGACGAGTCTATTCCAGTTGGTGCTTCAAGTGCTGAATATGTAGCATTAGCTATATCCATTCTTATTTCCACAGGAATCATTCTTATTGAACCTGTGTTTAAAAGTATAAAACACAATGAAGATGAGTTACAAAAAACGAATCACGAACTTGAAAAAGCCAAAAAGAGAGCCGAGGAAGGTGACCGTTTAAAATCCTCTTTTCTCGCCAACATGAGCCACGAAATACGCTCGCCAATCAACGGGATAATGGGTTTTTCCCAGATGTTGCAAAGAAAAGAATATCCGCCTGAAAAACGGAATAAATTTCATGATATCATCCACTCCAATACGAAGCATTTATTGAATATTATTAATGATCTTTTGGATGTGTCTAAAATTGATGCCAATCAACTGACATTAAGATACCAGAATTTTGATTTGAACCAGATCATGCAAGAGTTGTACAGGGGTTATAAGTATAAACTTAAAGAAAAGGAAAAAGAACATGTAAAATTGCAAGTCTATCTCACCCTTGATGATAGAAGTAGTTATATATATTCCGACCTCAATCGTTTTAGACAAATCATGGAGAATTTGCTTAGTAATGCCATTAAATTCACTAATGAAGGAATAGTTGAGTTTGGATACGACTTGCAATCCGAAACCAGTTTGCTTTTTTACGTGAAAGATACAGGCATTGGTCTTTCTCCTGACGAGCAAGAATATATATTTGATCGATTCAGGCAGGTGGAAGATTCTATGCATCGGATGAGTGAAGGCACTGGATTGGGACTTAGCATTTCCATAAATCTTGTAGAATTATTGGGAGGAGAAATGTGGATCGAATCCACAAAAGGAGAAGGGTCGACTTTTTATTTCACGCTTCCTTATGAAAGCAAGTCCGTCTCACAGGAGAAGGAAAGAGCAGACGAAGAGCAGGAAATTCAACAAGACGCGGCAGGCAAAACTTTACTCATTATAGAAGATGATCCGACAAGCCTTGAATATATAAAGGAATTACTTGAACCCTATGGATTTGAACTAATTCAATGTGAAACAGGCGAACAGGGGTATCAATCATTCAATGAGCATCCTGATATTGATCTTATATTGATGGACATCAAACTGCCCGATATAAATGGATTGGAACTTACAAGAAATATCCGTTCATTCGATACTAACAGTGAGGTTCCAATTATAGCCCAAACTGCTTATGCCATGAGCGAAGATGCTCAAAAAAGCATAGATGCAGGATGTGATGATTATATCAGCAAACCCATTGACAAAAAGCAATTGCTGGCTAAAATGAGCAAGTTCATATAGAATGAAAGAAAAATTCAACTCACAAGCTAATGAAAGACAAGAAATTTTCCAAAGTCACTATCAAAGAAACCAACGAAACCAAAAAGGTTCGTATTGGTTCGGATTTGAAGCCCGAAGTAAGCGATGAACTGATTGAAAAGTGGCAATCCCTGTTAGACTTAACAGCCAGAATCATTGGTGTTCCTTCTGCTTCGATTATTAAATTGCATAAAGATTATATCGAGGTGTTTTTAAACAACCAAACTGCCGAGAATCCTTTCTATCCAGGCAAAAAGGCAGAGCTGATTTATGGGGTTTTTTGTGAAACAGTAATTGGTAAACAAGATAAGTTATTGATTCCTGATGCCAGAAAGAATCCAATATGGAAAGATAATCCGGAAGTAGACCTGAACATGGTCTCCTATTTGGGATTTCCCATTAATTATCCCGACGGGGAAGTGTTTGGTACTGTATGTGTACATGATAACAAAGAAAACCACTACAGTGAACTCTATAAAGATTTAATGGACCAAATGAGACAGCATATAGAGACCGATTTGGAGCTTCTTGTTTCAAAAAACGAGTTGGAACAATCCAATGAAATGAAATCAAAATTTTTATCGCTTATTTCTCATGATGTTCGGGGTGCTGTATCATCATTGGATGGTTTTATAGAGCTGTTGATATCCAGATTTCATCGCTATGGAAGAAATGACTTACAAAACAAACTGAAGACCATTAGAGTAACTACCAATTCGCTTAACCAGACCCTTCAGAATCTGTTGACCTGGTCAAAACAGGATTTACTTCAATTAGAGCCGCAAAAGGAGCAGGTTGATCTGTTAGCTGTTCTAGATAAGATTCTGGATTTTTTGAAGCCAAGAATTGAATATAAAGATTTGGAAGTGAATACTGATTATCCTTCTGAAAAAATTTTTGTCTATGTTGATCCCAATATGCTGGAGACTGCACTGCGAAACATTATCTCCAATGCCGTGAAGTTTACCGGATCTGAAGGGGATATCTTTATCGGGGTTTTCGAGACAGAGAAAGGGACAAAAATTGGAATTGAGGATACGGGAATGGGCATGGATGAAAACACAGTAAACACATTATTTACCTATAATCATTCTGAGAACGCTGATGATAAAACAGAAGAGAGTTCAGGTTTGGGACTTATGTTAAGCAAAGAATTTCTTGATAAAAATGATGCAACTATAGAGGTTTCAAGTAAAAAAGGAGAAGGCACCAAATTTACCATAAACATTTGATTTTGTTTAAAGTTCTGATGAATGATCGGCATCAGGCTTAAACCTCATTAAATCTCTTGTTATAATATCAGAAGGTGAGCCAGGGTGCATTTCCTATTTCTTCCAAAAATTTTTACCCTGTATATTTCATCCCCCACCACCTATTAAAAGACGAATGTATGGTCCTGTAATTCCCAGTTCCGGTCCACCAGATACATCTATTCCATTCACTTCCCAGTTACCTTTGATTGGTGCAATGGTATATCCAATTGAAGCCCTAGTGCTAATCCTCCTTTTTCTTTTTCTTGTTTATCTGCTAAATTTCAATTATTTTGCAGGCGCTGTAAAAGGGTTTATTTGGCTCTTTTGATGCTCTGATTTGATCCTAACCCCGCATTAATAACAGGTATGTTCAACCAAATCCGATGACGGCAACTTTTGTGAATATAAATAAACAATTGATGGATCACAGAAATACGTTTATCACAAAATCAGAAAATTCATTAAAAAAGAATAGGGAATTGTTACTTTTGATCAGAGAAATGTCAGTTCATTAATTGAATTTATTTTTTTTACTAAAATCATGGAAAAAGAAAAACGGGAGGAATATCTGTCCATATTGTTTTTGATGGTTGTATTTCTTGGTATAAGTACCCCTTCCCTTTCCTTTGGGACAGATTCATCAAAAAAGATTATTGTTGGAGGCGACTTTGACTATAAACCTTATACATTTCTTGACAGTAACGGAATAGCCAAAGGCTTTGATGTGGATGTTATCAAGTACATTGCTGAAAAAGAGGGTTATAATTTGGAGTTTCAATTTTCACAATGGGACAAAGCATTGGAAAAACTTGAAAAAGGAAAGGTAGATGTTCTTCTGGGAATTCTTTATACCGAACAACGGGATTCTGTATATGATTTTACCATCCCTCACAGCGAGGAATATTATGGCATTTTTATAAGGGAAGGTTGTTCTATAGAAGAAATTTCTGATCTTACAGACAAGGAAATTATTGCATTGGATGGTGATGCCTCCGTTGAGCGTTTCATTAAACCCATGGCCTTCAAGGAAAACACTGTTTTTGTCAATTCCCTGCCCAAAGCGATTCATCTTCTTTCCTCGGGTAAATGTGAGGCTGTTTTGGCACCTTATTCGATTGGTATGGAGACTATTGAAGAAAGTGGGATCAAAAATATTGAAGTCGTTGGACCCCCAATTTTGCCCAGTCTTTACCGCTTTGCAGTGAAAGAGGGCAATACTGACCTGCTCTCTACCCTAAATGATGGTATAGACAACATAAAAAGCACAGATAAAATAGAAGATTTTAGGGAAAAATGGCACTTCCACAAGCGAAAGGAAATTTCCGTGATTAAAGTGTTGCGTTACACAGCCATCGGTTTAATTCCTGTGTTGTTTATTATTCTGTTTCTAAGTTTGTGGTCACGGAGTCTCAAAAAAAATGTGAAAAAGAAGACCAGGATACTGCAAGAAAAAACTGCTTCCTTAGAGGAAATCAATGCCACTAAGGATAAACTCTTTTCCGTAATAGCACATGACCTCAAAACTCCTTTTAACAGTATTTTGGGATTATCCGGCTTATTGACAGAATATCTTCACGAATATGATATTGCCAAATTAGAATATTTTTCTAAAAACATCCACTCAACGGCAAAGAATACGCTCAATTTGCTTGAAAATTTGCTTTGTTGGGCAAAATCGCAAACAGGAGAGATAAAATATAAACCAGAGGCAATAAATGTAGAGAAAATTATTAGTGAAACAGTTAATTTTTTTGATGCCTCGGCAAGTGTAAAAAACATTACTTTAAATCATATTCAGAACTATGAAATTGAAGTTGATGCAGACCAGAACATGTTCAGGTTGGTTTTGAATAATTTGATTTCAAATGCTATAAAATTTACACATCCCAATGGAAAAATCGATGTATATTCAATATACAGGCAAAAAGAGGTTGAAATTACAGTCTCCGATAATGGTACTGGGATGGATGAGGCAGTCCGAGACAATCTGTTTAAAACCAATGCAAATCCTTCATCTAAGGGAACCGAAAATGAAGATGGTACAGGTTTAGGTTTAATCCTTTGTAAAGAATTTGTCGAAAAAAACGGTGGAACGATTTGGGTAGAGAGCGAATTGGGAATAGGAAGCGATTTCAGTTTTACAATTCCTTTTTTTAAAGGGTGATGTGCAATAGCTTATAACAGGCTGTGGATGGCATGGGTTTGATATGCCGGAAAGGTCAGTTTTTCTGTCCGAAGCTCCCACCAGTCAATTCGCTCTATCCCGGGATTCGAGTAAGTTGATTGAAGAACACTTATTTTGTTAAATTCACCTACAAAGTGCCCGGCAAAAGCTGTAGAAGTTTCTGCTTTTTCAAGTTCACTGTTATAAATCCCACCAACCTGGGCCGAAAAACCGATTTCACAATTTTCTTTCACACTATATGTAGCACGTGTATTCAATTGATTCAATTCCCGAATATTGACATTGTTGCCGGCAAGCGACTGATAAGTATGAGAAGTGACATCGTAAGAATATCTCCCCGCCCCCGCATTTCCAAATGTTACATCCCCGCTGAATATTGGTCCCTCCGGCTCAGCTTGTCTGAAATATGAAAAAAACAGCTTTAGATTTTTATCGGGGTTGACCTCAAAACTGATTCCCATGTCATAATCGTCCTCCAGTCCAACAT
>JBNJFN010000203.1:0-6013 GCA_051746885.1 Bacteroidota bacterium
TCAATAATTGTGCCAATTTTAAAAAGTAAATCCATTGACAAATTAAAAGATTATTTTGTTTAAAAACGGAAAAATCATTCTTAAATGATACAAAACAACTTCATTCAACTTTTTAATAAATGTTTTATAGATTTGCTATAACAACACACAAAAAATACTCCATGAAAAGAACATATAAATATTTCCTGCTGCTGATAGTCGTTTTTATGACACCGGCTTCTATAATGTTCGCACAGGAAAATGAACTCCAGCAACTTGGTTTTGATGACCCGATAGTAACCCAAGGAGACGAAAGTTCTATTGTCAGTTATGCCGAATCGTCAGTTATTATTCCGGGGGATACACATGAAAAGCTTTGGGTGCATCCGGAACTGATGACCATACCCGGAGATCCCATTATCATTGAAATGCGGGCAAGAACAACTGACCGCAGTGGTGGTGACAGACATAATGAATGGATACTCAGCAATCCCATTCTCTATCCGGGAGACAAAGGTTCATTAGATGAAGTTGCCGTAAAAGATCCTTCCATTGTATTCTATGAAGGAAAATGGCATCTCTTTTATACTGCCAGATCTGCAAAGCAGTATACCATAGGCTATGTATCCGCAGACAAACTAACGGAACTACAGTATTCCCAACGACACGAACTGAAAATGATTAGAGGAAAAACCAGATACAGTGCTGCTCCACAAATTTTCTTCTTTCAACCCCAAGACAAATGGTATCTTATCTTTCAGAACCGCAATTCAAATTATCAACCTGCTTATTCCACGAGCAAAACCATCTCCGGACCAAAATCATGGTCTGACCCCGAACCGCTCATCAAAAAAGATACCTCAGCAAAGTGGATAGACTTCTGGACAATCTGCGATACAAAGAAAGCGTATCTTTTTTATACCCAAAACCACCATGAAGTAATTGTCAGATCCACAAAACTGCAGGATTTTCCGGATAAATGGTCGGAAGGGAAGAAGGTCCTTGATGGCGTCCATGAAGCGGTTCACATATATAAAGTTCAAGACCAAAATAAATACCATATGATTTATGAGCTGAATCACGAAGGGATTCGTTCTTTTGGTCTGGCCACTGCGGAGAACCTTTCAGGGCCCTGGGAGAAAATGACCGACAAATATGCAACGGGAGATCAACTCAGGTATTCGGAAAAGGACAAAAAATGGACCGACATGGTTTCTCACGGCGAGGCCATCCGCAGCGGTTACGATCAAAGGCTGGAATATGAACCGGAAGATTGCCGGTGGATCATACAGGGGCTTGTAAAAGAAGACCTGAAAGGCCCCTATCCTTCTATGCCATGGAAGCTGGGTGTTATAGAGAAAAGCGAAAAGCAGAAATAACAATAGAGTCATATGTGCTCATTTATGTTCATTCATTGTCATTTGGTTAGCCTTCATTTGTATCAGCATAACATAAGTCGCGTAGCGACGGCATTATGGTAGTACAAAATCAAAACAGTGGCTTAGCGACGGCTCCTCCATTCATTCAGGTTTGGGCTTTATTTTTTTACTATATGTCATTGGCCTTAACTTATATTAGCTGAAAATCCTGGCCTCTTGCCTCCGGTCAGGGAGCAAATAGCGATAGAAACTGCCGGAGAGATTCAATAATGAACGCCAATGATCCATTGGGGGAAAATTCTATCTTCGCGTACCCTCTCTTACCTCCCTTGAAAAGGGAGGTGATCGGCCGGTGCAGATGTCTTATGTAAACTGCCAGTTGCTTCATTTCTCTTTAATCCGTAGACATTGCTCTGCGGATTATTCCATATTGCAATATCCCACCCCGAAGGGGTTTAAATATAGCAGCGCCTGGGGTAAAACAGCACCCACCCTTTAAGCGCTCCAACTAATTCCATTGCGTAAGGCAGTTCATGTTAATGGAGCGCAATATATGAACCGGTTAATATGGGGCTGAAGAGAACCAGCGATACCCGGTTTTTAGCAAATCCCAATAAAAACAGGCAAATACCTTTCTCTCGCGCGCTCTACGAGGCGCGGGGGCTGGTAGAGGTGGAGCTTTCTTTCTATCCCTATTGGCCTTCGACGAGGGCAGTACCGTATATTTGGATTTTATTCAATCGTTTTATACAAAATGGTTTTTATAGTGGTGCTGTGAACGAAGGCTCAGAAGGTATTATGGTAGTCTCAACCCACAAGTACTATACGGAGTCGCCTAGCGACGGCATAATTCTTTTCAGACAGGATTGACAAGATTTACAGGATCATGTCAATCGGGTTAATCTTGTCATACATAACTATCATTCAACAACCGATCAGAATTTCCAGGCTGAAATTTGGGGTGGTGCAAAATTAGATCAGTCGCGTAGAGACGACTCATCCATTAATTCAGGTTTTGGCTATATTATAATATCTCTCTTTGCACTTACTTATACGCTCTTAATCTTCATGCCTCTTGCCCCGATCAGGGGGCAAATAGCGATAGAAACTGCCGGAGGGATTCAATAATAAGCGACAATGATCCATTGGGTGAAAATGCTATCTTCGCGTACCCTCCCTTACCTCCCTTGAAAAGGGAGGTGATCGGCCGGTGCAGATGTCTTATGTAAACTGCCAGTTGCTTCATTTCTCTTTAATCCTTAGCCATTTCTCTGCGGATTATTCCATATTGCAATATCCAACCCCGAAGGGGTTTAAATATAGTAACCCCAGGCAGTGCCTGGGGTAAAACAGCACCCACCCTTTAAGCGCTCCAACTAATTCCATTGCGTAAGGCAGTTCATGTTAATGGAGCGCAATATATGAACCGGTTAATATGGGGCTGAAGAGAACCAGCGATACCCGGTTTTTAGCAAATCCCAATAAAAACAGGCAAATACCTTTCTCTCGCGCGCTCTACGAGGCGCGGGGGCTGGTAGAGGGGAATCTTTTTTCTGACAAAACAAAAAATTTACAATTTCAATTGAATTTCACCGAAAAATGTTATACTTTTGGTTACAGGTTAATCATTTCAGATCATTTTTGAATTCAAACCCGCTTCAACACGTTCTTTGACATCCTGACATCTGGTTTTATATCACAGTTATGATTCTTTCCGCACTGGTGGCATTTTACAATTGCTGGTAGAAATTTAAAAACAATGCCGGCAATTTATACATGCTGCCAACATTAAAAAACTACTGCTGAAAATTTAAAATCGCTGGCAACATTTTATAGCCCCTGACGAGGTTTTATAACTACTGGCGAGATTTTACAACCACTGGCGAGGATTATCACCTCGTGATAATTGCCGCCAGTAATTATAAATCGTTACCAGTAACTGTAAATTGCTGCCAGTACTTTTAGATTGTCAGCAGTGTTTATAGATTTCCGCCAGCAATAATAGACTGTCGTCAAAGATTTGATGATATCAGCAGGAAAATTAAATGTACCCCATACAATGTATACTGCCGGTTATTTTTTTTAATAGCTGGCAATACGTTTAAATATCATCCAAGGCTTTTCCTTTGCCCGTAAAAGCTCTTTGCTGGCTACATGCAATTTTACAGGTTCAAAAATGTGCTGGAATATAACTTAAGATTGAACATCCCTGCCGGCGTAAGAAAGAACCTGCCTATATATTTGTATCTATTCATTAACAATTAATTTATGCATTATGAAAGAAATACATCGCAAATCTTCATTACCCGATGCCAGATTATACGAGCACGGGACTAAAGTTACACGGTCCTTAGAGGAAGATATAGAGGACTTTTCAACCTTTGACAGCACCATTGACGAGAAATTCATTAACTCACTGCAGGGTACCCTTGATGGAGTCAGGGATATAAAGAAGGATGACGTAATGGTAGATGAACAGGCTCAGCATACCGACGAGGTGAACCGGAAGATGGCAGCATGCAACAAAGGATACAAAACTGTAGCCTACTTTGTACGGTATGTTTTTGATGACGATGAGAGCATTCAAAACGAGTTTGGATTGAATGACATCAAGGGGGCACGAAACAATCAGTCACAAATGATCTTTTTCATGACCTCACTGGCGAAAACAGCCGCCAAATACAAGGATCAACTGATAAAAGGTGGCATGAACCCGGATACCATAGATGCTTTGCCCAGACTGGCGCAAGAATTGGATGAAGCGAACCAGAAGCAGGAGCAGTTCAAAGATGAACGCGGGAAGCTCACCCAGGAAAGGATACAACGGGTGAATGCATTGTATGATCCTCTGGCGCGAATCAGTGATATTGCAAGGATAATCTATGCCGACGATCCGGCACAGCTCAACAAGTATCAGATGCCAACCCCGGACAGCTCCACCAACAGCGAGGAAGACCTGATCACTTCATAGTTATTCAACCGGCCACCGGCTTAAGGGATGTTCATTGATATGTTTGTGGAGAAAAAATCGTCCCGCAAATTATAATTTGCGGGACGATTTTTTTATATTTGCGTTCTGATAAACACAACCGTTGGATAAGCGGCACTAAAACACTCGGGATGTAGCTCAGCCCGGTTAGAGTACTCGTCTGGGGGGCGAGGGGTCGCGAGTTCAAATCTCGCCATCCCGACAATAAGTAGAGACACGCCGCGGCGTGTCTCTACTTATTGGCATATCGGTTACCCTGCCTTTTAAATGATTAATAATTTTCAAAATCGCCGTCATCATTTTTTTGATTGTACATCTTCAGGTCTACGCCTGATTCTTTTTGACCGTCACCATTATCCTGCTTCTGGTTTGATGTGTAAGCCTGCGTAGTTTGACCGGCCGGTGCTTTCTGATTTTGAGTTGCACCTTGCTGTGATGCGGTATTCTGCTGGCCGCTCCACTGACTTTGTTGCTGCTGCTGGTTCATATGGCTGAAGGCCACCTTATGTTTACCGGATCCGTTTCCACCAATGCCATATCCTTTCTGACTGTCGTCCCCAAGCTTAAAGAAGCTGATCACCTGCCTCAGCTGGTCGGCCTGGCTCGATAATTCTTCGGCATTGGATGCCAGCTCTTCAGAGGAAGAAGCATTTTGCTGGGTGACTTGGTTTAACTGCTGGATGGCGTTGTTCACCTGATCGGCTCCGCTGTTCATTTCATTGCTTGCCGCAGTGATTTCCTGAACCAGTTGAGAGGTCTTTTCTACTTCGGGCACGATCTCACTCAGTTGGTTGCCGGCTTGTTCAGAAATCTGTACACCGGATTTGGACTTCTCATCAATCTCACTGGCTGCCTCCCCACTTCTTTCTGCAAGTTTACGAACTTCTGAAGCAACAACAGCAAATCCTTTTCCGTGCTCTCCTGCACGTGCCGCTTCAACGGCAGCATTCAAGGCCAGAATATTGGTCTGGAAAGCGATATCGTTGATGATGGAAATCTTTTCGGCAATCTCCTTCATGGATTCCACTGCTGACTGTGTAGCCTCATTTCCTTTCTTAATGCTTTGGGCTGCATTCTGCGAAATTTTCTCAGTTTGCTGGGCATTGTCCGTATTCTGCTGGATGTTGGATTTCATCTGTTCCATAGAAGAAGAAACTTCCTCGGCCGAAGATGCCTGTTCACTGGTTCCCTGTGACATCTCCTGGGAATTTGAGCTCATCTGCTCACTGGCAGAAGCAATGTTATTAGAGCCCTCTCTAACGTTTGCAATGACTTCACGAAACTTTGATACAAGTTTTTGTGCCGCATTGGCCATGGTTCCTATTTCATCCTTTCGGACAAGATCATAATCCGGTACATCATTACTTAGATCACCCTTTGAAAGTATAACAAAAAAGTCTGATGCTCTTTTAATACCGGCTGTAATGGTACGTGTAATAAAGATACCAAGTACCATAGCCACAATCACTCCAATGATAATTCCTCCGTAAACCATCGCATTGCTATTGGCAATAACCTCATCGCCGTTTTCCGTTTCCTGCTCTGCTACCTGTGTATTGATGTCCTGTAATTCAGCAAATAAAGCCATGGTTGTTTCTTCTGCTTCTTTGGATTCATTGGCAAGCGCATCACTCATATTTTCAAAATCCTCTACTGCAGCTTCTGC
>JBNJFN010000204.1:0-5982 GCA_051746885.1 Bacteroidota bacterium
GGGTGTATCCTCCGAAATCCGCAGTCCGCTGTCGGGAAAATAAACTCCCTGCTCCGTCCCGTGGCCATGGATCATCCAATTTTTCCCTTCCCCAATGTAATGTTTTACATACCTACTTGCACGAATCATCAGCTCACGGGAAATATCCAGCAGCTCATCTACCCATGGCCATTGATTTTCATCCATTAAATCATAAAAAATCTGGTCTCCATACAAAAGGTGGGCTATATCGAAAATGCCCTGGTTATCCGACTGATAAGCCGCCACTTCACCATTGTCATTTTCCTGATGTACCCGGTAAAACGCTTCAGCCAGCTTCATGAGCTCTGCTTCGGCCAAATCCACCTCCAGGGATTTTCGTATTTCTTCTGGTGTTAAAGGATCACCTGCCCAGGGCATCATACCTTCCCGGAGTACATAATCCTGGCCGGCTATGGAAGGAACAAAAACTACCCCTAAATTGGGTCTTACCGTAGGTATGCCATCTGTAGTCCAGTCTACTACCGGTCGGGCCCGATTAATCTCAGACTCCCACATCTTTTCAGGATTGTAAAATTTCTCCCTATAATTGGTGGTATTATAAATCTGCTCCTGCCAGGTTTCATTCATGTCGCGGGCAGGAGGTATTAGAATCAGGGAAGGACCTTCCCCGTTCCAGAATCGCTTGTGTTTTTGAATCTTCGCTTTGACTTTTTCACTGTAACTCATAACAATACAATATAAATCTCAGAAATGCAACCTGATAAAATAGCTAAATCCTTGTATCAGGAAAATTCTAATTGGCAAAACCTTTTCATTGTTACAAATCTCTACACAATTCAATTAAAATTCTACTACAAATTGATCAAATACTTATACTATCTTTTTGATCTTAATTGGTACATTTGACATTTACAGAGCTAAAAATCAAAGAGGTCAATTTAAGTGGTTTAATTTAATATTTACATAATGACTTGATTTTCTACAAAGCAATCCGTATATTGTCAAAAATATAATTTAATGTAAATTTCCTATAAATACCATACAACAATTGTTATATTATCTTTTCAAAGTCATTTACCATGAAGTTCATCAAACATAAAATTCCAGTCCCGGAACATCGGTCCTTTATGATCCATGAATTGAGACAGTGTAACAAAAGGGATGTCATTCATTCTCACAGAAATTATGAGTTGAATTTCGTTGTGAATGCCAGGGGACGAAGGTTTGTCGAAGGGAATATAGCGAATTTCAGGGAAGGAGACCTGGTGTTGATGGGTCCTGAGGTAGCCCATGGATGGGAAATCACAAATAAAGAAGACAATCCGACCTCCATTACCATTCATTTTGCAGAAAATTTTTTTGAGAGCGGTCTGTTTGATGTCCCGGAATTTGAATGTTTCAGGAACATCCTGGCACAATCTAAATATGGATTGTATTTCAGGGCCATCAACCCTGATCTTATAGAAACGGATTTAAGAACACTGATGGAGATGAAAGGATTTGATGCCATGATACAACTCCTGAAAATATTAAGGCATCTCTCTCATACAGAGGACATCCATCTGCTTTCAAATCCGGAAGACAGTTGGGAGGCCAGGTTAACCAACGATGAACGGATCAATAAAATATACGATTATGTCTTCCGTAACTTTTACAATGGTGTTAAACTTGGAGACGCTGCCGGACTTGTAAACCTCTCAGAAAGCGCATTTTGTACCTATTTCAAAAAGACTACAAAAATTTCGTTCTTTACTTTTCTCAAGGAGGTAAAAATTAACTTTGCCTGCAAGCTGCTGACAAGCGAAAAAAACAAAACCATAGCAGAAATCTGTTTTGAAAGCGGGTACAAAAACATTGCCAATTTCAACCGCCAGTTCAGGGAAGTCACAGGAATGAGCCCCAGAAAATACCGCCGGGAAGTTGGCTAATAAGAAAAAGTTCATCCCGCCTCCAACAGAAATATTTTTTCATAACCGCAAAACCCGTACAAAAAAACGGGTGTATACTCACTCCTGAATACACACCCGTTAATCTAGCAACAAATCCGGGTAAATCAAATACCTGGAAATGAACGGAATTGATCTATGAGGACAACAAAAACAATATTCTATCAGTAATTCTTAGCAGCCATATCCTTAATTTGGGAGCTGAACTTCAACCCTTTATTCTTAGCATGAGAAGCTGCAAATTCATATTTCAACCGATCGTCTTTCAGAATAAAATTCAATGCAGCACCCTGTTCAATGCCGTTTTCACTGTCACTAACCAACAACGTATTGGAACCCAGTCGCTCGTTTAAATCGGGCAATTTTCTGCTGTGAACCCCTGAAACGAAAAGGATATGACAATCCGTGACATCACTGGCAGCCTGAAATCGCTTAACCTGGATGTCTTTAACAATTACTTTTTTATCCTTTGTAAAATCTTCCAGCTCCTGATAAATGTCTTCCGACCCCAACACACCAATTATAAAATCTCCACTTTGTTCAGATTTCGACCATTCGAAAAATTTGGTGAAGTTGTAAAGGAACTTCACCTTGGCCTCTGTAATCTCTGATTGAGCCCGAATACCAGATCCAGCTACAAATAGCACGATAAATATCAGTAATAATTTTTTCATGGTGAATGATTTTTATTTTAATGTGATCGATGCTTTACAATTTTTCGATGTAAAAATGCACATAGAATTAAAAATAAAGAAGAGCAAAAGGTTGATCTTTATAAGCAGTAGCCGGTGAGATAAATCATCTGATTTACCGAAACTTTTCCACCAGGTAGATGGATAATCAGGAATAAGAGATTATACTCGATACAATAATCAGAATAGCGGGTTTTAAATTATTCAATACTGGAAAAATACCTCATAAACTGAGAGCGTTCATAAACCAAAGGATCCTTAAAGTTTTTATAGTTCAATTTTCCGCGGAACTGGTCGATGGTTTCAAAAGAATGGCTTTCCATCCATTCTTTGAATTCATCCAGTATGCGATGAATCTGGCCAAAACCATTTCTATAAATGGTAGAGCAGATCTGCACGGCTTCAGCACCGGCAAGCAACTGTTTTACTACAGCTTTACCGTCATGCACACCAGTACTTGCTGCAATATCGATTTTCTGGACTTTAGAGGATACAATACCCACCCACCTTAAAGAATGCCGCAAATCAGCAGGAGAGCTAAAAACAGAAGCAGAAGTGAATTCCATGGTCTCCGGATCAATATCCGGCTCATAAAAACGATTAAAAAGCACTACTCCCGGTACATCCAGAGAATTCAACCTTTCCACTACACCAACCAGATTGGTAAAATGGCTGCTAAGTTTGAAGGCAAAAGGAATGCTTATGGTATCCTTTAATTTGTCGGCCAGTTCGTAATAGATATTCTCATACTTATCGGCTTTTGCGTTTTTATCCAACGGAAGTATAAATACATTCACCTCTAAACCATCGGCTCCGGCTTCTTCAATTTTTTTGGCAAACTCAACCCATCTCTTGGAGGAGATACAGTTAATGCTGGCAAAAACAGGAATGGATACCTTTTGCTTGGCTTCACGAATCAGTTTCAAATAATTTTCAACAGAATTGTTTCTGATATAATAGTTTACATAATCTACGGCCTCGGGATAATCTGTGCCTTTTGCCAGTGTAGCCGCATCATAATTGATCTGTTCTTCAAACAACGATTTCAGCACCACTGCACCAGCTCCGTTTTCTTCAATCTTAAGAATTTTGTCAATGGTACTGGATAAAGCCGAACTGCTTACTATAACAGGATTACGTAATGGTATGCCGAGATATGTGGTTTCTGTATTGATCATATTATTTGCAATTATTTATACGCTGTAAATTTAATATTAATTTCTTTTTCCAAAAATTAAACTCCCTATTCGTACCATAGTCGACCCTTCCTCAAGGGCCACCTGGTAATCATTGGACATCCCCATTGAAATTTCCTTAAAACCGGGATCATCTGGAAAATAATTATCTTTCAGCTCGTTAAAAATATTCATCAACCCTCTGAATTCGGATCTTATCTGTTCCATGTCCTCAGTAAAAGTAGCCATTCCCATAACGCCCTTTACTTTTATGAAGGCATAATTTCTAAAAGATTCGGAATCCAGCATCTCCTTAGCCTCCTGTAAATCAAACCCAAACTTGGTTTCCTCTCTGGCAATGTGAAATTGCATCAAAACATCCAGTACACGATTATTCTTTTTTCCCTCCTTATCGATAATATTAAAAAGCTTAGGCCGATCAACCCCGTGAATCAAATGAACAAACGGAGCGATATATTTCACCTTATTGGATTGAAGGTGGCCCACCATATGCCATTCAATATCTTTTGGCAGATCTTCATATTTGCTGACCAACTCCTGAACCTTATTCTCACCAAATATCTTATGACCTGCCCGATAGGCTTCCAATATAGCCTCGTTTGGTTTGGTCTTGGTAATCGCTATAAGCTTTACTCCATCAGGAAGCTCATTCCTGAATCGATGAATATTCTCTGATATACCCATATCCCAAATAAAAGTTATTCACATTGAACAAAATTAATAAAAATGGTTACGTGAAATTTTCTGATTCATATAAAAAAATTGTTCCCCCTGCTGGAATCCATCTGTTCATATAGCAATTGTACTCATTAACAAATGTATCTATCGTCTCAGAAAATGAAAAAGAAGATCGGACAATATAATCCCATGATTTATTAATTTAGCACCTGTAATGGATAATTTAAACTTTATGAAGCATTTCACAAGCCACATGGCCCTGCTACTGATTACCAGCATACTTACTATTCCGGCCTTGTCCCAGCCACTGCAGGAAAAAGTGAAACGGGAAAACATCCGTACGGTCCATATACACAAAATGAATGAACCCCTCTCCCCTCCGGTTATCAGCCTGAATTCAGGAGAGAAGGTCACCCTGAGCTTCGATGATATGGAAGGAGGCACAAAAACCTTTTCCTATAAACTTATACATTGTAATGCCGGATGGAAGCCCTCCGACCTGTTTGAATCCGATTATCTTTCAGGGCAGTTCACCAGTGAGATCTATAATTCACAAAGCTCCTTCAATACCCTGATGCAATACACACACTATGAACTCGATATCCCCAATGAGGACATGAAACCTACCTCTTCAGGAAACTACATGCTTATGGTTTACGCCAATAACAATCCGAAAGACACCGTTTTAACAAGAAAATTCAGGGTAAGTGAAAAAATTATTGGCATTACGGGAGAAACAGAAAGCATCAACCGGATGAGCCGGAATAAACCCAACCAGGAACTGAATCTAAACCTTCAAACGGAAAACATTCAGCTTAATGACCCCAATAACAATCTAAAAATTGCTGTACAAAAAAATTATCACAATGAAAAGCTGTTTGAATCACTTAATTCTTCATCTATGAATGGTAGCCGGATTTCCTACGAGATGAACAACAAATTGGTTTTCAAGGGTGGAAATGAATTTCACCATTTTAATACCAAATCCACTGATTATGCAGGAGATCATATAAATCAAATCAATTCTGAAAGAAACAATTTCCATTTTCACCTGGAAACAGATAAAGACAGAACCTTCCAGCAATTTAAAAGCAAAAAGGACCTGAACGGACGTTTTCAAATCGATAGTGAAAACAGCGAAGATCCCGATACCGAAGCCGATTATGTATATGTATATTTTACGCTGAAAACGGAAAACTCCAGCGCAGATGGTAAATTTTACGTTACAGGGGCTTTCAACAATTGGAAATGCGAACCGGAAAACAGGATGGCATTCAATAGCGACAAGGAAGTGTATGAGAAAAGGCTACTCCTAAAACAAGGTTATTACGATTTCAGGTATGTATTCAAATCGGATGAAGGATTGGAGCCCTTTTATATCTCAGGAAACCATCATCAAACGGAAAACGATTACATGATATATGTATACTATACTGATTATACAAAAGGATATGACCGGCTTATCGGCCATACACTGATTAATTCTTC
>JBNJFN010000205.1:0-5981 GCA_051746885.1 Bacteroidota bacterium
AAAACACCGATAAAGAAAGAAAATTCATGTATGCCTCACGCAGCAGGGCTGACGATGTGTATGATATATCCAGGGCCATTCTGAGCGATGAATTCATGTACATCCGCAATTATATGCCCCACCGGCCTTATGTACCGGATGCTTTGATTTTTAGTGAAAAAAAGGAAAGTTTCAAAGAATTGCACAGACTCAGAAAAGCAGGAGAATTAACCGGATATGCCAAAAAATTCTTTCAACCCCGACCGGTAGAAGAATTGTATGACCTGGAAAAAGATCCGCACGAACTCAACAATATCGCCGATTCTCCTGAATACAGCGCTCAATTAAAGGAAATGAGGAAGAAACTGAAAAACAAAATACTGTCTACCCGGGATGTTGGTTTCCTGAATGAAGCAGAAATGATGAGCAGGGCTCAGGGAAGCACACCTTATGAATATGCTCAGTCATCCGATTATAAACTGAAAGAAATTTTGAATGCTGCTGAAATGGTGGGTAAAGTGGATGTCGAGACAAGTGCACTTGTTGAAAATTTGTCAGACGAGGACAGTGGAGTGAGGTTTTGGGGATTGGTAGGACTTATTGCTCGTCATAAACAAGCCAGATCTGCTCAACCCAAAGTTGAATCCTTGTTGGATGATCCCTCTCCAATTGTGCAAATCAAAGCAGCAGAATTGTTGTGTAAATGGGACCAAAGTGAAAAAGCGCTGCCCGTGCTTGAGAAACATTTGAAAACCCGGGATAAACCCTGGTTGGTGCTTCAGGCAGCCATTTCTCTTAGAAGAATTGGTGAGAAAGCCCGGCCGCTTAAATCCATTGTAAAATCAGAGCTGCAAAGCTACAAAGGCAACAAGGGCTGGGGCTACAGTAGCTGGTCTTATCCCATGTTTATCGGATTTGCCCTGGACCAGGTGATGATTAATATCAGATGAATCGGAAATGGAAATTACATGTCAAGAATCCTACCACGTTGAAAGGTAGATAAACAAGAAGCACCAAATAACAAGCATCAAATTTCAAATACCTGCCCGACGGCAGGCGGGATATTCAAACTCCAATTACCGAAATTCAAAACACTCTAAAATATGAATCATTAGACTTTAGCCTCAGGTGTTTGAATCATTGGAACATTTATTATTGGTGCTCCCGCCTGCTGTCGGGCAGGTATTTTTATTTGAAATTTGGTAATTGCTTACCTGCTGGCGAGGCAGGGTGATTAATTTGGGTTACTTATATTTTTTTATCTTACAATCAACCATACCATGGTCTCTGTCTTTCCCTTGCTTTTTCAATCGCCCGGATGGCAGTATTGACATTATCGACTATCTGGAAATCACACATGCCTACACAGATAAAGTCGGCTCCGTTGTCGAAGGCATACTGAAAACCTTCGTCCGGAAGAATAGCGCCACCGGCAAGTACCTTAAATCCTACCACGGGCTTTTTTAGCTTTTGAATATAGTTGACTGTATCCTCCGGGAAAAGGCACCACATGTTGTCGTGATAGGGGTTACGATCTGCCTTTTTGGGTCCCTGTACGCCGAAGGGAAGCCGGTCTTTCTTTGGAAGCGCAGACCAGTAGCGGTCATGATGCAGGGTTTTGAAATAGAAGTCGGTTTCAATTCCCGCCTCATCGCAAGCATAGAATGTATGAACATCATGGGCTCCTACGCTTACCGGATAGCCTTGCCGCTTTGTATGGTCCACGCATTTTTGCAACAGACCGGCATCACCGTCACGGGCAAATCGAAATCAAAATTCCAAAGTTCTGTCAATTTAACAGAAAATTATAGTTTCCTGAGCCTACCTTTATCTCCACATTTCTATCTTTTCGGCTGATCATTTCTATGTTTTGGCTTTCTGAAAGGGTAGCGCCTCCTTCTAATACTTCCTGACCTTTCTTAATGGGTAGTGTGATGGTAGCCGTAGTGTTGAAGGGTACAGCAAATCTGAATGCCGTTCCTTCAGCTTTCTTCCTCCAAGCACTTTTAATTTCACCATACAAGCTATGATGCGTTGCCCGGGCATGGGAAAGTTTTTCCGGGAGCTGCGGTTCCAAAAAGAAATGTTTGAAACCGGGATGTTCCGGATCCGTTTTAATACCTGACAATGCTTCAAAAAACCATTCGTCCACACTGCCGAACATGATGTGGTTTCTGGACATGGATCCATCCCAGGTCTGCCATAATGTGGTAGCTCCCCGTTCGATCCAATCTCCGTACCCCGGGTAGGTTTTTTGGGTGATCATCTCATAGGCCAGATCAGTCAATCCGTGATCAGTCAGTACATTAATCAGGCATTTCACTCCAATAACGCCGGCATCAAAATGATTGTCCTGGTTGTTGATTTCCTCCACGAGGCTGTTCAATACTTTTTGTTCATTCTTTTTTTCTACGAGACCGAAGTACAGCGCCATGGACAGAGATGTTTGCCCTCCGTTTCCATAGGTGTGTTGTTCGGGGTGGTAGTATTTTTTGTTGTAAGCCTGTTGGATGTTTTGAGCAAGTTGCTCATAGTATTTCCTGTCTTCTTTTTTATTCAGAACAGCAGCCATTTTTCCGGTAATGTTGGTCAGATGATAGAAATATGCGGAAGATATTACCGGGGGTTCAGTAGGCGTATCTACATATTTGTGATCGTTGATTCCTCCGCTAAGGAGATAATTATCCGCCTGCCCTTCCAGATATCCTATATATTTTTTGATCCCCTCGTAGTACCTGCTGAGAATTTTTTTATCGCCTTTATAAAGATAGAGGTTCCAGGGTATGGTAACGAATGCACCTTCCCACTGGGGGCCGTAGCCCAATGGGTCTTCTTCATCACCGTAGCCCCATCCGCTGGTTGGAATAATTCCAGGCAGCTCTCCATCGGGCCTCTGTTCATCCAGGAAATCATCAAGCCACTTCCGGTAGGCTGTGGTAGCGTGAAAATTCCACATGCCCATTTCTGCAGCGACCTGTCCGTCGCCCGACCAGCCGATCTTTTCTCTGTGGGGGCAGTCTTCGGGATAGCCGTGGAAATTGCCCAGATAGGACCATTGAGTATTCCGGTGTATTTGGTTCAATAGGGTATCGGAAGAGACAAACGTTCCTGCGGTATCGAAATCCGTATGCATCACCCGTGCCTTAAGGGTGGTTTGGGTGGGTTTTTCGGGCAAGCCTTTTACCGAGGCGTAGCGGAAACCATGATAGCTGAAGGAAGGTTCCCATGTTTCTTTCCCATTACCCTGAAGCGTATATATGTTTGTCTGTGTCGGGCCTTCATTAATAAACCGGCTGAGTTCTTCCTGGTCGAGCGTTCCGTTTTCATAAAGACGTTCTCCGTGCTCTATGGTTATTGTCTCACCCCTTTCTCCACTTGCATTGAGCTGGGTCCATCCGGCTATGTTCTGGCCAAAATCGAAAATGTAAGTACCGGCTTCTGGCCGGGCAATCTCCTGAGCTTCCATTGTTTTTGTAATACGCATGGGTGGAAGTTTCTGAGCCGATAACCTGCCTTCAGGTCCGGATACTTCAAGGGCCTGCTCCCAGCTCTTATCATCATACCCCGGAAGGAGCCACTGCTCATTATATCTTCTTGCATCATAAAACTCCCCGTTACGGATGCTGTTGTAAACCACAGGTCCGCGGTTGTATTTCCAGGTATGGTCGCTTACTACAGTATGGTTTTGCCCTTTATCATCTTTGTATTGCAATTGTCCAATAAATACCGGGCTGTTGCGCCAGGGTGCCTCATGAAAATCCCAGGCGGAAGGCGAATGCTGGTTGTACCATCCATGTCCCAGAACCACTATGAATGTGTTGGTGCCTTCCTTAAGGTACTCACCAACATCATGGGTGACATATTTTACCCGCTCCTCATAGTCGGTTACCGCCGGATCCAACTGATGGTCGTCAACCTGCCTACCATTGATGAACAATTCATAATACCCCAGTCCGGATATATACATCCTTGCCTGCTCAATGGTTCGATTGATCTCAAAAGATTTTCTGAAGTAAGGGGCCGGATTGTCAGGTGGAACCTCTTTTTTCCATGCACTGGTGGAAATCCAGTTTGCTTTCCAGTCTTCCTTTTTCAACAAACCAGTCTCAAACCATTGTATATTGCTATAGGGGGAGACCCTTCCCCGGTTATCCCAAACCTTTACTTTCCAGTAATACCGGGTGGCCGGCTTAAGGTCGGGTCCTTCATAAGAAATGTGCAGTGCCTGACCGGAGCGTACCTTCCCGGAATTCCATATATCCCCTGTATCTTTCTCAAGTTTTTCACGGCTGGTGCTTACAAGTACCTGGTAAGCTTTTTGCATCGATTGTTTGCTGGTATCATGTACCTGCCAGGAAAAACGGGGTGTCTGAATATCTGTGCCCAGAGGATTGCTGCGGTAGTTGCATTTCAGGTTTACCGGCTTAACGTTGCTGTTCAAAGTATATTGATTGCAGGAATAAATTATGCTTAATAGAAGAATGAGCAAGGAATAAATGATTGGATTTGGTTTGCCGCTTAGACATCCGGGTAAAAGAGACATAGGTTTGTTATTTTGGTATTTAAAATTTCCAATATACAAAATCATTCTGTATTTTTGGTATTCCTGTTGAAATAATACATATCGACAGTTCCATTTTTAGAGGGTATTCTATTGATCAAGTGATATTGTGTTTATTTGACGAAAAAGAAGCTTTACAATTGATCAATTCATCATTTTTTACTTTTTTTGAGGGAAAGGGATCTAACTCAAATACATTGGATTGTTTATTTATCCCATAGATAGAAAAATATCACAGCAGGTAAAAAAGTAAATCCATGAAGCGCCGGAATTTTCTTAAACTCATGGGGATGAGCTTCCCCACCGTTGCCACGGGAAAAAATCTGCTCATGCAAAATATGTCGGATCCCCGCTTCCGATATCAGTATCCTGAAATAAACAGTTTAAAAGATGTATTAACCAAAGAAAATGAAGTGCTTGTCCGTATAAAATTTACCAGCACAAATGAGAAAACTCCTGCATTAAGCAAGGGCAATATTCGTGTTGATAATGCTGAACTGGTAAAAATATCTTCCTATAATTTTGAAAATCCCAATGACTTCCTTGATCCGGAAAATCATGCCTACGAGTTAAAAGCTGTAAAGAACTTCCCGGATATATTGTTGTTGCGATTGAAGGAGGCTTCGGAAAACACGAGTATCCTTATCCGGCATAACCAGGAATCTCTTGATTTCCGGTTAAAAGATATTCTTGAAAAGGGGTATTTGCAATTCTCCCCGGATAATGTCCAAATAGACATTAATTTCCTGCTGGATAAAGAGATTGGTGAGATCGATCCTGCTGAAGTGGGTATCCAGGGAGATACGGAAAATTTCAGCTTTCATGTTCTGGCGGACACCCAGGGTGGAGATCCCAATCTCTCATCCAATGTTCCCACGCGCATGAAAATCCACAATGCTTTTCTTGAGGATAGTATCGAACTTTCCAATAAGATGCCTGAGCGACCCTTCTTTTCAATTATTTTGGGAGATGTGGTGGATTCTCAGGGAGAAAAGGAGAATTTTCAAACCATGCACCGGTATTTATCCCGTTTGAAATCTCCCATTCTTTATGAGCTGGGCAATCATGAATCAAAATATTCATCTGTGTTTGAACCGGGTTACAAAATGGATGCCCTGAACAATTATTTTGCAGCCCAAAAGAAGATGAACGGGCAGGACAAGCTGCTTTATTCCTTTAATGTGGGCAAATGGCATTTTGTGGTATGGCCCGATCCGCTCAGATCGCATTTCTGGGACAATCACCCCCATTATTTTGAATGGCTGGAAAAAGACTTAAAAAAATATAAAGACAGGCCCACCATCATATTTCAGCATGTTCCGATCCATCCCATCGGTATCAGTCCTTTTATGGCCTATCTTGAATCACCCGGTGTCAGGAAAAAGATGATGGAGATCGTTACCCGTTATGGCAACGTACAATATGTGCTGAGCGGACATAC
>JBNJFN010000206.1:0-5933 GCA_051746885.1 Bacteroidota bacterium
GGCTGTGCTCTCCTCGATGTCAGAACATACGAATACGAACATTGTGGCTATGGCTGATATTTTTGAAGACCAGTTGCAAAAAGCCAAAAGTAAATTTGATCAGCTCAATGACGACAAAGGCTTCCCGAAGATTCCCGCGGCTAACATGTATCATGGATCAGATGCCTATAAGAAGTTGCTGAATAACCAGGAGGTAGATGCTGTATTGATTACCACTCCTGCCTATATGCATCCTGAAATCATGGAGGCTGCAGTTCAGGCGGATAAACATGTATATTGCGAAAAGCCTGTTGCCCCGGATGTAGCAGGATCCAAAAGAGTCGAAAAGATTGGGGAAAGACTGAACGGCAAAGTAAGCATTGCAGTGGGATTTCAGATTCGCCAAGCTACACCATACGTTCAAATGGTTAAACGGATTCAACGGGGAGATATCGGGGAAGTAATCAATGTGCAGTTGTATTACCTTTCTTCGGCCCCTTCTGTGGAATCACCAGAAAATGCATCCTATGATGAGGAACGCATCCGGAACCATTTCCACTTCCGTGCATTATCCGGAGGCATCGTACTGGATCAGGCTATTCACCAGCTTGATGTATGCAACTGGGCACTAAACAACAGACCTATTCAGGCAGTTGGCCAGGGTGGCAGAAGAGGCCGGCCGGATTTCGGCGATTCATGGTCCAATTACCAGGTTTTGTATCAATATCCCGGTAATGTAAATGTGAGCCTCCATTCCACCCAGATAGGTTCGGCATTCGGTGATGTCTGTGCCCGGTTTATCGGAACAAAGGGAATTGCCGAAGCCCATTACAGCCGTGGTGTATATATCACCGGGGAAAACGAATGGGATTCCGGTATCTTAAGGTCCTCAGATCCCTCCCAGGAGGATATTTCATCAGGCTCCTTTTCATCATCCCTTCACGATGCCAATGAAAATAAAGTGAAATCTTTTATAAACAGCATCGAAACAGGCAATTACCTAAACCAGGCCCACGAAGGGGCCAGATCAACGCTTAGCGCCATATTGGGACGGGATTCCGCCCTATCGGAAAGCAAAGTAACCTGGGATGAAATGTATCTTTCAAACTCAAAACTGGATCCTCAGTTGAACTTAAGCCAATTTGACTAAAAAGATGCAAAAAAAGACCACCGGTTGGCAGATTATGTGCCGCCGGTGGTCTTTTTTTTAATGCACCTTACTTCCCTTTCTCCGGGAATGACATTTACACGCCTATGTTAATTCTCTGAAAACTTTCCTGAAATGATATCCATAAATGCTATAGGGGACAGCCAACGGAAAGGATCTGGGTTTATTTCTTTAAAGCTTTCCCTTTTTTCCTTCCTGCTTCTTTTTTCTCTCCTGCAAGTTCAACTTTTAAACGCTTTCCTTTATACTGATTATTGTGCAGAGCGTTCAATACTTTATCGGTATGTTTTTTGCCTACTTCGAAAAATGAAAAATTGTCCTTTAGTTCAATGTCTCCGATTGGTATTTCACGATCCCTGGTATGGTCATTGATCATTCCTATGATATTCCCGGGAGCTACACCGTCTTTTTTGCCAACATTGATAAAAAAGCGGGTGTATCCGTTTTTCCCTTTCCCTTTATCTTTCCCATTTCCATTACGTTTTCCGGCATCTTTGTTATTCCGGGAGGTAGGCTTTTCTTCTGATTTTTCATTCAGGTCGCCGGCATTTTTGTAATAATCCAAAAACCGGTTAAACTCCAGGGAAACGAAGTGTTTGACGATTTGTTCCTTGCTCAGCCATTCCAGCTTTTTATTGACTGAATGCATAAAAGGAGCAATCTGATCTTCGTCCACTTCTACATGCTCCATCCGGTTAATGAAATTGAACAGTTGTTTTTTGGTTATCTCCTCTCCTGTTGGCACAGGCAATTGTTCGAATTTCTTGTGAATGATCTTTTCCAATTGCGATATCTTGTTCTTCTCACCCCGATCGACAATAGCAATTGAAATACCTGATTTATCCGCTCGTCCTGTACGCCCGCTTCTGTGTGTATATACATCAAGATCATCCGGGAGATTGTAGTTGATGACGTGAGAGATATCGTTAACATCCAGGCCACGGGCAGCCACATCGGTAGCCACCAGCATCTGTAATGATTTATCTCTGAAGCGTTTCATTACATAGTCCCTTTGAGCCTGGGAAAGATCTCCGTGCAGCGCATCAGCGTTATACCCATCCTTTAAAAGTTTATCGGCAACCTCCTGAGTTTCCCTTCTAGTCCGGCAAAAGATAAGACCGTAAATATCCGGGTGAAAATCCGCAATCCGTTTTAATGCCAGATAACGATCACGGGGATGCACTTTGTAATAATAGTGACATACATTTTCTGCCCCTGCATTTTGCTTCCCAATGGTTATTTTGACCGGTTCGCTCATGTAATTTTTAGCAATACGCGCCACTTCCTTAGGCATGGTTGCTGAAAACAGCAGGGTGCGTTTGTCTTCCGGGGTTTTTTCCAGGATACTGTCCAATTCCTCGCGAAATCCCATATTCAGCATTTCGTCGGCCTCATCCAGCACAACTGTTTTGACTGCCGAAATATTTGCAGCTTTGCGTTTCATCAGATCAACCATTCTTCCGGGAGTAGCAACAATAATATGGGCTCCTTTCTTAAGCGCCCTGAGCTGGGTCTGGATATTGGCGCCTCCATATACAGGAACCACCTCCATCCCTTTGATGTATTTTGAATAATTCTGCAAATCTTTTGTAAGCTGGATACATAGCTCCCTTGTGGGTGCCAGTATTAATGCCTGAACCGATTTGTCACCTGTATTGATCTGCTCTATGATGGGCAAGCCAAAGGCGGCTGTTTTTCCTGTTCCGGTTTGCGCCAGTCCTACAAGGTCATCTTTCGTTTCACACACAAGGGGGATTATTTTTTCCTGAATGGGGGTAGGTTTGTTAAATCCTAACTCTTCCGTTACTTTCAATAGATTGGGTGAGATACCCAATGCGTTAAATGTCAACATGATTTAGTTTTAAAAATTGAGACGCGAAGATACGGCAAAAAAGTGATGAAAGAAAGATAAAAAACAAGGAAAAATATTATATTTAAAGCTTTTAAGAAATACTTATATAAGTTTCAGCTTTAAAACACCGTATCCAATGAAATTGAGAAGATTATTCACTATTTTATGGACTTTAAGCATGGGATTGTTATTCATTAATCATGTTCAGGCTGATGATCCGGAAAAGGGCAATGTGAGATTCCGTTTTGGCACCATAGCAGACTGCCAGTACGCTGACATACGGGGTGAGGGAGTCAGAAAATATGCCTTGTCGGAGCAGAAGCTCAAAAAATGTGTTGGTGAATTGAATTCCATGGATCTGGATTATGTGGTGAACCTGGGAGATTTAATTGACCGGGATTTTGACAGTTATGAGGTTATTCAGCCCATTCTCAACCGGCTTAATATCCCTGTTTACAATGTTCTGGGCAATCATGATTACGATGTTGCAGACAACCGGAAGGATGAGGTTCCTGAAAAACTGAATATGCCGTCGCGATATTATGACTTTGAGGTCAAAGGATGGCGTTTTGTGGTCTTGGATGGAAATGATATCAGTTTTCATGCATATCCACAAAACAGTGCTCAATATGAAAAAGCTGACGAATACTACGAACAGCAAAATATTGAATCCCCTGAATGGAATGGTGCCATTGGTGATAAGCAGATTGCCTGGCTTAAAAAGACCTTGAAAAAAGCATCCGGTAATAAAGAAAAGGTGGTTTTATTTTGCCATTTCCCTATTTATCCGGAAAATAATCATAACCTTTGGAATGCCAAAGAGATCGTCCAGGTAATCGAAGATTATCCCTGTGTAAAGGCATACATGAGCGGTCATAATCATGAAGGGAATTATGATATGAAAGCAGGCATACACTATTTAACATTTAAGGGTATGGTGGATACGGAGCAGAATTCCTATGCTATCGTAAACGTTTATAAAGACCGGCTGGAAATTCAGGGTTACGGTCGTGAGGAGGACCGTGTGATGGAGATGAAATGAATGGCCAATACATACGAAACCTATCTATTTCAATCAGGGCTTGTTATACCTTAACCCAGATAAACTGGAAATCCTAAATCCTTAGATATTAGAATTTCATTTTCTGCCTAAAAATGCACGAAAATTAAATATAAAGTACTAATATGATTTTCAGCTATGTTTCTCCGAAGAGGAATGTCGCAATTTTCCAATTTCTGCCGGGAAGCTATCCCTACTTTTGTCCGGTCAAAATGTTGAACCAAAAAAAATTCAAAGACAATGAAAAAATTTATTTCATGGGTAGAAATCCCTGCAGTGAATTTGGAAAGAGCCGTTAATTTTTACAATGAAATTCTGCAACTTGACCTGAAGGTCTCTGATTACGGAGAAGAAAAAATGGCTTGTTTCCCGGATGGCGAAGGTGCCATTTCCTTCGCTCCAGGATTTAAGCCATCAAAAGACGGGATTCTGGTCAGCTTTAACACAGGAGAGGATCTAAATGGAACAATTGAAAGAATTGAAAAGCAAGGTGGCTCCATCCTGCAGCCAAAAACCAAAATCGAAGCGGAAGGATTGGGATATTTTGCCATCTTTGTGGACAGTGAAGGCAATAAAGCAGGACTTTACGGTGACAAGTAAACAATAAAGAAATAGAAGCGGGTAGTCTTGTCCTTTTTGACACCCGCTTCCTTTTGAACAAAATGATTGCTATTTTTGCAGAATAACAATTGGGAAAATGAGTGTATCCGTTGCAAGCCCCTCTCCCCATTTATCCGGGTATGTAAAGCAGTATTATTCGGTTGAAGCATCTTCCGGTGCATCTGAAATGTATACGCACCGGATTATACCGACAGGGCTTACCGAACTCATGTTTTATTCCGGGAATTTGCCCAAAGCATCAGATTGCCGGAAGCACATCCCGGAAGGCACCATCCTGAGCGGCCAACAAAAGGGTTTTTATGACCTTACCATATCGGGAGCCCTGTCTCTGTTTTCAATTGTATTCAAGCCCCACGGTCCTATGGCGTTCTTTGATTTTCCACTGGCTGAAGTATATAACCGAAATGTACCTTTTGGTCTTCTGATAAAAAATGAATGTTCCAGGCTTGAAGCAAAGCTGTATGAATCGGATACATTTACGGAGAAAGTGATGCATGCAGAACAATTTTTAAGCACCCGTCTGCAGAAAAGCAAAGAAAATTATCTATTTGAGCGAATCAAATACAGCATTGAAAAGATCGGGCAAAACAGAGGGATGATCGGCATAAACGATCTGGCATCAAAAATATGCCTGAGCAGAAAGCAATTTGAGAGAATCTTTGCAGAATATGTCGGCTCCTCACCGAAACAGTTTTTACGAACCGTTAGATTTCAGCATGCCTTGTTCTGGAAAAGCCGGTATCCAAATGATAGCCTGACTGCGCTGGCCTATGACTGCGGTTACTATGACCAGTCGCACATGAGCAATGAATTCCGCCAGCTCTCGGGCATGTCTCCAAAAGAATTCTTTTCTGCATGCAAGCCGGAATCGGATTTCTTTAGTTAGAAAATAAGGAAAATATTAATTCTACTTTAACAAATTTGGCATATATCCTTTTGTAAGCATTTCAAACAAATTTTCCTGGCTAAAGCCAGCTTCAGCAAGAAGCCTGAAATCCACGCCATAAATGACGGCTTAAGTCATTTACAGAATGACAATTATTTTTAATCTGGCAAGTGAAGTAGCCAAAACAGCATTATTAAGTCCCTCGTTAGAAGCTTCCCGGAAATTATTTACCATCTATCTGCTTAATTCAAAAGGCGAGAAAATCAAGGGATTTACCCCGATACATGATGCTACCATGGGAGGAAAAGACGCGGTTTTTCAGCTATTAAAAGAATATCTTGATCAATTCCCCTTTCAAAACTAAAAA
>JBNJFN010000207.1:0-5902 GCA_051746885.1 Bacteroidota bacterium
TATTCCTGTTTGATCTTTTCATCCGGCTCTGAGACTACCTTTTGAATCGTCTTTGTAGCATCATCAGGGTCCTCCAGGTCATCCTCAATTAAATCGCTGTTGACATGCACATGAGCCCATGCCCAAAGTTGACCGGCAGGAGGAAAGATTTCAGAAGCATTCTTTTTTAATTCGATATAGGAAAGGGGGCGGTTGGCCATGTTCTTTCCATTGACGAACTCATCTTCTTTCAGAACAACCAGCGTCAGCCAGGGCCTTAACCTGTCATTGCCATCCGGTTTGGCCGGGGTATACCGCCAGGGAAAATCTTCATCATAAAAGTCAACCGATGCCAGATAATTGGGCTCGAAATTGGTGATCCAGTTTCTCGGTTCGGTTTTGATGATGGCTTTTGAGTCGATACCCACAATATCGCCGGGGCCATATAATCCGACGGTTTGCGATATTGGCGGATTGACAGCCTGCCCATCTGCTTTGATATTCAGTTCAACAGTGATGGGTGCCCTTAGTTTTACGGATGAATCATTATCCGGGGATTGTACCTGGTTTGATACGCCAAGCCGAAGCCAGGGCAGAAACGAATATGAAGACAATATCTTGCTCATGGTGTCATATTTACTTCGTTATTGGGAATTGTGTGTAAATTATCAGCCATTGCCGGATTTTCAACAATTAGCCCGTTCATATATTCTTCGGCACTGGCCAGGCTCTCAAAATTCACAGCCTCAACATCAAATGGTTTATTGTTTTTATTAAAAGCAACCGTATAAGCTCCGTCGTTTACCTTAATTTTATCATCGAAAGGCTGAAACTCCTTTTTAACCCGTTGGGAGAGGATTGAGCGACGGGCAGCATTATTGGCAAAGAAATGCACAAAAAGTACGCCCAGCCAGTTGAAAAAGCTCTTCCTAAAACGTTTGTATGCCGTATCAATGGTAATTAATTCATATCGTACATGCCGTACGGTTAATTTACCAAACCTGGTTTGATCCCCTGTAACAGAAAGTTTTAGTCCACCCACTTCTTTTTCATAAGCCGGGCTGCTGAGTTTTTTACTATCTTTCATTTCCTGGAACTGGGCTCTGGCGAAGGATTCCCGTATATCGCCAATCTTTTCCAGAGACCCTCCTGCTTCAAAGTCAAGCTTATTGGCGTCTTCGGGTTTCTGATTTCCCACTTTATCAAGATGGATCCTTAATGGTACAGACCGCTGGCTAACCCTCAAAGAACCGACCGGATGAAGGGCAAGGGTCTCGTCTGATTCAGGCAGATCACGCAAAGAAACCAGCAGATTGTTTGATGCGGGTGTAATCGCCTGCCAGTTTTGAATTTTACTAAGTTCTTTTTCAAGAATCGGAATGATCTCGATGGGCGGAAGTTCGGTATTTTTGCTTTCACCCCAGGTTTCATCAAACCGGGCTTTAAAGCTAAAGAACAGTACCTTGATCTTACCATAACCTTTGGCCCGCCAGGGTGAGGTACCTTCAAGGGAAAGCTTGAGACTGACCGAGAAGAGCCCTGCACCGAATACTTTCAGGGAAACTTTACCTGAGAGCTCAACAATAAAATAGAACGGATCAAACTGGAACAAAGCATCAAATGCAAGATGCCCTTCAATTTTAAAAGCACTGAAACCAAAATACAATTCCAGTTTTGTGCCCAGTTGTACCGTATTGGTAGTAACTGCAAAATACCCCTGCACCCTGATTTTACCCCAGGATTCGTTCAGAATGTTCAATGATACCCGTTTGGGAACGGGGAAGGGTAAAGGTGGAGGATTAAACCTGGGATGAAAACCTCCTACGCTGACAACAAAATTTGAATCCTCGCTCCAGGCTACCAAAACCCCCATTTCTCCTTCTATGGTAATAAAAAGCACACGGGAATCAAATATAGAAGCAAAGAAGAAGGCATTCTTTTTCTGAAAATCAATGGCACCTATAAAATTCACCTGCAATACCAGCAGGGCAGCTTCTTCGTCAGGCAAAATGCACTTAAGCACTCCCAGAATGGCTATTCGTTCTATTCCTCCTGAATCATCCGTACGGATTTCAATAACGATCCCCAGGGTTAAGCTGATAAGCGTTGGTGTTCCCCACCCCAGCTTAGCCAACGGGCCGATAAGGAATTTATCTTCTTCAACCGGGAAAAATGTGCGTAGGTCACTGATTATTTTGGGGGCATTTTCTACGATATTGGCAGGGAACATGACGTTTGTCGTAGCTCCTGTACGTACTCCCTCAGCCAATGGCTCCAGCTTCATGGTCCGGTTAAGTCCCAGTAAACCACCGGCACCCAGGAATACAAATCCGTAACCCAACTGGAGGGTAAACTCAGCGGTGATGATAACAAGTAATGAAAAGCCCTTTGATCCATCGGGCATGCGCGTAGTTATCAACCCGATCGCTTTCAGGGATAAGAAATCGCTGAAGGTAAGCTCCAGTACTCCTGCATATTCTTCTTTCTCAAAATCGAAATAAAGGTATCCCCCTCCTACCACAACTCCGGCGTCAATTGCCAAACCAACCCCGTTCGGGGGCTTGAATTTCATGTCGAAATCAAACAAACCCAGATCGGAGGAATTGTCCCCGGAAAATTTCAGGTTCGCCAACGTACCAATACGTTCCACCGATGCAGTAAGGGGGCCTAAGTTGCCGTTGAATCCTGATGATGCTTCTAATGACAAGGTCCCGTTATCTTTAATTCCCAACGCAAGATAGATGGTACTTATCTCTATAAATGCAAGCTTCTTGTGAATGGGCAACGCTATCTCAATCCCCCCGCTTGCCTTAATTCGTAAACCTTCATCGGCAATCCACTCAAATCCCACATCAAATTCGGCTTTTATATCACTGTCAGCAAGAAGGTTGCCTATAAATCCATCGCTATCCGAAGCACCAATGGCAAGGGTAACCTTTGACAATTCCGAGAAAATCATCGGTTTGGCAGAAGCCTTGCCTTCAAGTGCATTCCAATTGGCTTGTATGCCTACACCAAAAATATGATCGTTGACACTTAGGTTAATCAGTCCCCCGTTAATAATTTCAAATGGCCTTGCGAATTCATGCCTGTTAATAAACAACTTAAATAAGCCGCTCACTTCTCCTGCAGTAGGTTGAATACTCAGGTCCATAGGGGGCGAAATTTTGATGGAAGCCCCTCCATTTACAGTAAGAGTGGTTGAAAAAGTTAAACCCAGCGTTTTTGTTAAGGTTCTTCTGATCTCTTCGGTCTTTTCAAGGGTAACATCAAGATCGAGCTGCAAAGAAGTGGGTGAATCGGCAGACACACTTCTCAGCGACATGATTCCATACTGTAATGCAGGATCGCCGTCGATTTCAGTCAAGGAAAAGGATTCTTCCCTACCCATGAATTCAGTAAAAATCTGGAAAAAGGGTGTAGGATCAAAATCATCTGTTCCCCATCCGATGGTATCTTCAAAATGCCCGACCGGGTCTTTTATGAAATCCTTGAAACGGTCAAACCGAAGTTCTTTCTTCACATATCCCTTGTCAAGTCCGTTGGTGTTTTCCGGAGGAGTATAACCCCAATCGATCAGTCCAAGTACTTTTAAAAGAAGCAATAGCTGGTTATTGACGTATTCGGCAGCAGTCAATACAATGTAATCCACCAATATCTTTGTAAGGTGAGATTTTAAGTTTTCTGCCACAGCCCGATCGTCGGCATCAGGAATTGCAGAAGAATTAATTGCATTGTCGAAAGCGGAAACGAGGGTAGCAATGGACTGAAAATATTCCCTGAGCGCATTCCCCCAAAGAATGAATTTGGTGGTAATTTCCATTGTGTTACCGGAAAGACCTGCGGTGGCAAGCTCATCTGAAGCGGTTTCTACAGCTTCTGCAGATTGACTGGTAACCTGCAGCGCTGTTTTTACTCCGTCGTTATCCAAAACAGATAAGGGGAGATCCGTTCCCAAAAATTCCGTGCTGAAGTCTTCGAAAACCGAAGAACTGCTTCCGATTGCCTTGCCTAGCCATGAGGCGAATTTGATGATACTAGCTGGTTCTGCCATTATTTTAATGTATTAAGGTACTGCATCATAAGCCGATTTAGCGTCTACTATGCCGGAGCCATATTCCTTTGGATCAAGGGATTCGCTTGTGGTGGCTACATTATTTTTTATCAGATCAATCAGTTGACTGGTTGTCAAATTATTATTCTTCTCAAGCAGCAATGCGGCAATACCCGCAACATGTGGAGAAGCCATACTTGTTCCACTTTTCGATGTGTATCCCGGAGGAGCACTCTCCTGACAACATGGGGATTTTCCAGGAGGGGCTGAAAAATTACTTCTTGCAGCCGTTATGGTGTAACCTGGAGCAGCAATATCGGGTTTATCGGTATACGGCCCTAAATTTGAATAATCTACCAGTGGTCCCCTGGATGAAAAGGAGACAATCTCCCCCTGGCTGTATGAGGTTATGGAACTGTCATCATTTAAAGCTGCAACTGTTAAAATATGGCTTGCTCCCGAGGGAGCGCTGATAAGATGAACCTGATCCGTTCCGGTTTTCTTATCCAGGGCTGCCGGTGGATCTGCTGATACAAACTTGATACCATAGGGACTCCCTTTATAAGCACTGATATCGCACCATATGTGGATTTCTGTATCCGCAGGACCCGATAGTCTGACAATATAGTTACCGGTTTCAAAATATCCATTATGGGGCGGGAGTTCAAGATGAATGTTGTGCCTGGTCACCTCCGTCTCCGGATCAGAATCAGTAGCCGGTCTCGTTGCAGTTTCAGATTTGTGGGTAAACTCATATTCAAATTGGCTGCGGTTTCCTATACTGCCTACCTGTGGACCTCCACCCGATGCAAGATCACTTTCAAAATCAGATCTCCCGGGCAGTTTTAATGCAGGGGTCACAGAACCGGCAGCACCGGAATCCCGGTACCACATGTCTATGTCCAAATCAGAAGTATTATCCGATATCTGACCTCTGTCATAGCTGGTCCTTACTGTTCTCCTGTCATACAATTCAAATGTAATGTCTACGCTACCTGAATCCGGAATGGTTGCAATGGCATATATCTCATCTCCTGCATCATTTCCTGCAGAAGTAACAAAGAGTCTTTTTTCTGAATTTCCCCCAAAAGTATTTCTCAGAAATTCTTCCTGTTCGGTAAGTCCATCATGAGGTCCATGTGGATTACCAATACTGTAGTTAATTACCACAGGCTTATTGCCAAGGTCTCTTTGGGCCACTTCCAGGATGTAGGTAATGGCATCCTGAAATTGTTGATTGTACCCGATAGCAGTCCCTTCTGTATCTCCCGGTCCCGGTGGAGCCATAGGCCTTTGGAAGAGATCAAGAATTTTAACTACAACAATCTCAGCTTTGGGGGCTACTCCTATATATTTATAGGCAGAATCAGCTTCTGACGGCTTTGCTGCCCTTCCATCTCCTGCAGCAATTGATGCCACATGGGTACCATGCCCTCCACAGTCTTTATGCTTTATCGTTGATGCAGCTTCATCTCCCCGGAGTACAGCGTTAATCTGATCATCGGTATATATTACCCCATACCTGTCGTTGCCGTCAAGATAATCAGCTTCCGGACTTTGGGAAGGATCGTCCGGGGTTAAACCCTGGTCCCATATTCTGGAGATACGAGTAGTTTTTGGGGAATCAGTGCTAAAAAATACAGGATGATTAAAGTCAATCCCGGTATCAATAATTCCTAAAATAATTCCTTCGCCGGTAGTTCCGGTAAATTGACCGTTCGACGTGTCAACCTGCCAGATATTGCCCGAGCCACTTGCTCTAACGTATTCCACACTGGTATCGAGTTGTAACCTTCCCTGCTCTCCGAATTTAATTGATTTAACATTGTCCAGTAAAGCAATTTCTTCCAGGTTTTTAAGATGTAATCT
>JBNJFN010000208.1:0-5902 GCA_051746885.1 Bacteroidota bacterium
AACGACAGGGAGCTGGAACAGGTAATCCTGCCCTTGCGCGACGGCCTGATGATGATCAGGAAGAAGGGATGACGAAAGAACGAGGGAACGAAAGAACGAGGGGGCGAAGGAACGATAGCACGACTACACGACTGCACGAGGGCACGACGGCACGAAGGGGCGATGGGGCGAAGGGGCGAAAGAACGACGGCACGAGGGGATGACTGAGTGGGTAATGAAGGGAAGAAGCATTGAGGCACCAAATGTAGCTACAGTCAACCCGAGACCCGAAACACGAGACACGAGACAAAGGACAGTCAACCCGAGACCCGAGACCCGAAACTTCCTTCTTGCACTGAGCTCTGCGCATTATGCTCCAGGCTCTATCAAAGAGTTGTTTGAAATTAAAATGGGCCAAAATAGAAAGATTAAATAATCTAAGTCGCTGTGATCACTGATTAAATCAGATCGTTCTTTCGCTCCTCAAACTCTTCTTTATCAATTTCGCCTTTGGCATATCTTTCTTCATGCTTTGATTTATCCTTTGATCATTATAATGGTACATCCCTGTAACGGGTCTACCCTCTTACCTCGTAATTCCGCATCATCCCCGTAACCGGAAAAATCTTTCCAAATATCAACACGTTCGCCGGGCGACAGCATCAAATAAGGCTTTTTAGCCGGCTGGTGCAACAATCCTCCGTCGGTACCTATTACAATGACATCGCTTCCGTCGCTCCAGGCGAGCTTGTATATGCGTGAATTGGAACCATTGAGAACACGAAAGCGATAGGCTGTCTTCTTCACATCCATTTGCCGGTCTGCTTTTCCGTTAACAAACATCCTGTTTCCCAGAAACCCTTGCATGCGGTCCATCCGGTTGTTTCCAATATAAACCAATTGGTTGTCCGAATCAAAGGTTCTGTCCTGAAGTATCAATGGCCTGTCAAACTCGCCGGAAGGCAGATCCGGGTTATCCTCTTCATTAAACAACAACCCTCCACATTTTGTTTATGCTTCTTTATTTGCGGTAATCCCGAAGTTTTATTGATAACTTTTTTCTTGTAAAAAAAATGCGGCTTTTAATCGTACCCATCTTAAGTTCAAGTTTTTCAGCTATTTCCTTGTATTTATATCCTGCAAGGAATAATTTAAAAGGTACACGGAATTCATCGGGTAATTCTTCTATTTTTTTGTTGACCTCTATAATAAAATATTCACTATCCGGCCTGATGGATGAACTTTCATCAGTTTGATTCAGAAAATTGTTATCGTCGGTTTTATCATAATACATGTTTTCTTTCTGCTTTTTCCTATAATTGTTGATAAAAGTATTTTTCATGATGGTAAAGGTCCATGCCTTCAGGCTGGAACCTCTTATAAACTTATCCCTGTTGGCCAGCGCTTTGTGAAAAGTCTCCTGAAGCAAGTCCTTTGCTTCCTCACGATCAGAAGTCAAACTCATCGCATACCTTTCCAGCTTGTCTTCCAATTGAATGAGTTGTTGATCGAATTGTAGCGGGTTCATAATGATTGGTTTTTGTTGTTATTAGCAATTTTCATAATATTCAATCTTAGTAAGCTTAAATTTCCTGTTAAGTATTCAGAATGAATATAGATATCCATAGATGCCGGTATTCTCCGGTTTCAGATATAATATAGCTGCGGACCGTATTTGCCGTTCAGCTTAATCTGCTTTTCCGTCAATTGTTTAAGAGTAACCGAGTTCATTTTTTCTTTTATATGGGAATTCAGTTCCTGCCAGAAATCATTCGCTGCACAAAATTCTTTTTTGCTGCAATTCTTTGCTTGCTCCAGACAGTCAACCAAAGCCACTTCATTATTGAAAGCCTTATAGATGTCATAGGTGGTCATCTCACTTGCCGGCTGAGTCAGCATGTATCCGCTTTTTTTGCCGGCTACGTTTGTGATCAATCCGGCTGTTTTCAGGGCTGCAATAATATGATCCAGATATTTCTCCGATATTGCCTGTTTTTTGGCAATGTCTTTTTGGAGTATACCCCGGTTATCCTCCTGTAAAGCAATTTCAATCATGGATCTCAAACCGTATCGCGTCTTTGTATTGATTTTCATAACCTTCAATTATTTTATTTATCCTATATGATTACTAGGAAACAAATATATATAATAAATAAACCCAAATCAAATTTTTTAAGAAATTTTCACAGTTTGGGTTATCACCAAACCAATAACAAGTCCAATAGATTTTAACTATCAAGCCGATTTTTATTATTTTTGGCCTCTCTCAATCAATCAAACGTCTTTTTTTAAAGTCGAACTCAATTATAACATAATAAAAATCAATAATTATGGAAAATTTTACATTTCACAATCCGACAAAAATAGTATTTGGAACAGGAAATTTACCCTCAATCGGGGAAGAAACAAAGGCATACGGCAAAAAAGCATTGTTGGTATACGGCCAAAAAAGCATCAAAAAGCTAGGGGTCTATGATCAGGTAGTAGATGCTTTAAAGAAAGCAAACATTGAGATTATTGAACATCCGGGAGTAAAGCCCAATCCGGTATTATCCCATGCAAGGGAAGGAGTTGAAAAATGCAAGCGCTCAGGTGTAGATGTGATTGTTGCAGCCGGCGGAGGCAGTGTTATCGATGAAGCCAAAAGCATTGCAGCCGGGGCCGTTTCAGATGCAGATGTTTGGGACTTTTTTATGCAAAAGGCGCCTGTCAATGATGCTTTACCCCTTATCACAGTACTTACCATGCCGGCAACAGGTACAGAGATGAATGGATCTATGGTCATTACCAATGAAGAAAACCAGGTAAAAAGCGGTTTCGTTGCCCATGCGTTACATCCCAAAGTATCCTTTCTTGACCCCAGTGTAACTTATTCCATTCCCAAAGAAACTACAGCCCATTCCTGCACCGATATGATCGCACACCTGGTAGAGGGATATTTCAATTCCATGGAAGAATTCACACCTGTTGTTGACGGCTATATTGAAGGAATCATCAGAGGTATCATGAAAAGTACCGAAAGGGTCATGGAAAAACCCGATGATTACGACGCAAGAGCAAACATCATGTGGGGCGCTACGCTGGCATGGAACGGAATTGGCCAGAGAGGTTTTAAAGGAGCCTACATTCCCTGTCACATGATGGAACATCCGTTGAGCGGAATATATGATATTGCTCACGGTGCCGGTCTTTCTATTGTTATTCCTGCATGGATGAAATATAAAAAAGAAGACGTGCGTAACCGGATTGAATTGTTTGGACGAAATGTTATGGGAATCGATCCAGGGAGCACATCAGATCTGGCAGATGCGACCATCGAAGAATTGGAGAAATGGTACAGAAGCATAGGAACCCCGGTTACATTCCAGGAAGCCGGAATTGAGGATCCGGATTATGATGCACTGGCAGAACAGGCAGATTTCCTGTCCAATTATATGGGTGTTCCCGGATATACCTTAGAGGATATTAAAAATATCTATAAACTGGCAGATGAGAAAGAAGCTTATGAGAAGGATTTTTAAATCTAGAGGCGGCTCTCTTAGTCAAAGGTGTCAAAATTATACTATTGATAAACAGACAGTTATAGTAGCCGCTAAGCGCCTTGTACATAAACATTGGCTTTTTAAACCCAACTCATTAGTCGTTTAAAAAAAGCTAAATCTTCAAAAATCCATCTCAATATTGACGAACAAAACAACTCATAACCGCACACGCCTTGGTTATATTGAAGGCTGGCTTGCAATAGCCGGGAACATCGGTTTATTTGTGCTGAAATACTGGGCTGGAGCCGTTACTGGCTCCATTGCCCTGATGGCGGATGCCTGGCATACTCTTTCTGATTCCTTTAGCTCGGTTATTGTGTTAGCCTCTATGAAAATATCCAAAAAGCCAGCTGATAGAGAACATCCTTTTGGCCATGGAAGAGCGGAACTGATTGCCTCAATGATCATTGGTCTGTTTTTAGGTGTGATTGCCTTCAATTTTGTAATGGAAAGTATTGAGAAGCTCAAAACACACGAAACCGTCAATTTCGGAACGATAGCTCTTGTTGCTGTTATTACCTCCATTGCAGTTAAAGAAGGATTAGCCCAGTATGCCTTTTGGGCCGGAAGAAAGACAGGGTCCAATACGTTGAAAGCCGATGGATGGCACCATCGCACCGATGCCATATCTTCCATACTGATTCTGGCAGGGATATTTGTGGGAAAATATTTCTGGTGGATCGACGGGGTATTGGGGATCATCGTGGCCGGCATGATCGCCTGGGCAGCTTACGAGGTAATGCGGGAGGCCATTGATCCGCTGATGGGCGAAAAACCTGAGGAAAATCTCAAGAACAGGCTACATCAACTTAGCCGGCAGGCCCTTGGCTTTGATCCGGAGATTCATCACATCCACCTTCACCGTTACGGAGAACATGTGGAACTAACCTTTCACATTACTCTTCCGCCTGATATTAGCCTGAGAGAGGCACATAGCCACATTGAAAAACTGGAAAACGCCATTCATGAAAACCTTGAGATGACTGCTACCATTCATGCGGATCCTGCGGGCATGCCCGAACAGGATTAACACCCAGCCGGAATCACAGCAAACATGAAGCTCTGCAATCCCGATTAATTAGAGGCTGTACATATAGTCAAAAGACCTTTGGAATTCTTTTTTATTACCTCTGTGTTACTCCATAATTATTCTCCGTGAAACTCTGTGGTTCAATTATTAATATTAACCACGGAGAACACAAAAGAAATCACGGAGGGCCACGGAAGACTTTATGAACAGGCTCTCATTTGAATGATTATTATACCATCTGTATGATTGGCATCCGCCCAAAAAATTTAGTATTTTGGGGGCAATATTTGTTGCATAATAAAAATCGGAAGCCATGCCGGAACTACCAGATGTAGAAATATTCAGACAATATGCCGAAAAAAACGCCCTGGACCAGGAGATCGAAAAAGTGACCGTAGACGAGCCCAAGATAGCAGATGTAAATGAAAGTCAAATCAATAAGCAGCTTCAAAGCCAAAAGCTAACAAAGGCAGAAAGACTGGGAAAATATCTGCTTATGCCAACCACCGCAGAAAGTATCCTGATCATGCATTTCGGAATGACAGGGTGGCTGGAATACGGAAGCGGACAAAAACATCAGCACACCAGAGCCAGTTTTACTTTTTCCAATGGATATGCATTGCATTTTATTAATCCGCGAAAGCTTGGACGCATATACCTGACCAACGATTTGTCATCTTTCAAAAAGAAGAAAAAAGTGGGAGCTGATGCATTGGCGGTCAACCTAGAGGAATTTCAGGATCTGACAGGCAAAAAGAAAGGAACACTCAAATCTCTGCTCATGAATCAAAGCGTGATTGCCGGTATAGGCAACATTTATTCGGACGAAATCCTTTTTCAGGCAGGAATGCACCCCAAGACACAAACTTCTGACCTGGAGGATTATCAAAAGATATCCCTCTTTCAGTTTATGAAGGAAGTGCTGCACAAAGCCATCGAACACAATGCAGACCCGGATAACTTCCCGGCATATTTTATCATCCCAAGAAGAAAAGAGGGAGAACAATGTCCCTCATGCGGGGGTGAGATCAAAAAAGACCAGGTTTCGGGAAGAAATTTTTATTATTGCCCCAATTGTCAGAAATAACTATGTGGAATCCTATAAACAGTAGCTTGATACGAAGATAAGGCCTTATATAAAAATGAAT
Source organism: Bacteroidota bacterium (assembly GCA_051746885.1). Taxonomy (GTDB): domain Bacteria; phylum Bacteroidota; class Bacteroidia; order Bacteroidales; family UBA12077; genus JAGXLC01. The sequence goes on from JBNJFN010000208.1 coordinate 5,700, forward strand.
GGGTCTGCTTTAATTTTGCCATGAAGAAAAGCTTTAACCAAAAAAAAACAAACTCAATATCCATTAGTAATATAATAAGTCCTATGAAACACCTTATCAGCCTTCCTCCCAATGTAGTGAAACATTTTCATCAACTGGAGAACAAAAACAAAGAGCAATGGTATGTCGATAGCGATCCGCAGGAAAAACATGTTGGATCCGGC
>JBNJFN010000209.1:0-5876 GCA_051746885.1 Bacteroidota bacterium
CGGGCTTTTATTACTTTTGTTACATTTACTGCTTTCTGCATCCATCTATCCCCAAATTGAAACAATACCCCGGTCAAACAATATGAACACTGTTCCCAAAAGCACGCTATAACCCACGTACCATTTCACAGGGATGTATTCCAGGGGAGAGATGTTCAGACGCACGTAATTGTAGATGATCAGAGAGACTTTGGCTACGAAATAGGCAATAATGGTTCCCAGGGCCACCCCAACTGCACCGTAATGATTCACCAGCCACAGGCTCAGTGCTATGTTGATGATCACTTCGATGATAGCAACGATCAGTACCGGCCGGTTTTTCTTCAGTCCCATCAATATGGTATGGGGGAATAGCATCCGGCTGATGATCGTCAGCAGGTAAACTACAAATATATCAGCGCTTCGGGTAAATTCCGGGCTGAACATCAGCTTGTAGAGAGGGTCTGCAAATATTATCAGACCAATGGACAAGGGATACATAGAATGCATAACCCGCAGTGATTTTTGCCTGATCTTAGACAGGGTATCCTTAATGTTCTCTTTGGTACTGAATTCCGTTAGCATGGCATTGCTGAGCCCTGCAGCCAGCATGATCACAAAAGGCAGTTCCTTGGCACCAAATCGGAAAACTGCAAATTTATCCGCCGAAAAATGAACAGAAACCACCACTCCGTCAATATATTGCGCCGAACCGCTTATAAGGGCGCTGAAAAGCAGGGGAGTGGCTATGATGAGGAGTTCCTTTATAAAAGGAAAAGACACCTTGATTTTTGCATAGTTATAAAGCAACGTCAGCAACCAAATGTTCCTGATTATGGCTACAAAAACCAGTCCGCGCAACGACCAGATTACGCTGTAACCCAGTATGGGCGGAAGAATAGCAGCTACAAGCTGAATGGTATAGGTGATATAGGCATAACTGAGCGTATTGCCCGACTTATTTCTGACTACATAGATATATTCCACAAGGTTGGCCGGACTGCTTAAAAGCAGATACCATAAGGTCACATTCAGTAAAGGTACTTCTCCTCTGTAACCGAATACCGAGAAATGCTCCTGAAGGACCTTCCCCACTGTAAATACAAAGAGGCTGAAAGCAACGAGTACCAGATAAGTGTTGAAAATCTCCGGAGATTTGGGCTTGGCTTCATTGGCCAAATCTCCGTAAGATCTGCTCCCTTTGTATAAAGGAAGAAATGCCTGGATAATGCCCGTTACCCAAAAGAAATTGGTAATGCTTACGATAAATAAAGAGATTTCAAAAAGACCAATCTGCTCTTTGGACAAGCCGATCTTCGTGAAGACGATAGCAATGACCAGAAAAGTAACGAATCTCAAGGTATTGAACACCTGCAAGCCGGTTATATTACTCACATTTCGCCTGGGCGTGTACCACATACAAAACCGATGTTGAAAGAAGGAAACTTTTAGGAAACAATATTAAGGAAAATGAACAGAACAACCGTAAGGTTATGGTTATGATTTTATTCTTCGTTGCTCCGGTAGCTAGAATGTTTAATTCTGATGTAGTAAAGAGTCCGTTTGGAAATGGCATCAAAAATCTTTATCTTTAGAAATTCTGAGTTTTGGTAAGATTCTGTTTACAATTGTTTTTTAGTTATTTACATCCATAAAACATAAGCTTTATGAAAAAGAAGCAACTCAACCGTCGGGAATTTCTTAAAACCTCAGCGGCTTCCGTGGCCGGGATCATGTTTGTTCCCAGGCATGTTTTGGGAGGTCGTGGTTATACCGCCCCAAGTGATGAGCTGACCAAGGCCATTATAGGTGTGGGTGGTATGGGAAGGAATCATATCGATTATCCGGGGCGATTACTGGCTGTTTGTGACGTAGACAGCCGCCACCTTGATCAGGCCCTTGAACAGGCTGGGAAAGATGTCAAAGGCTATTCCGATTACCGGGAGGTATTGCAGCGGAAAGATATTGATATTGTGCATATCGCCACACCCCCGCACTGGCATGGCATTATATCCGTGGATGCCGCAAATGCAGGTAAAGATGTTTGGTGTGAGAAGCCTATGACCCGAACTATTGGTGAAGGCCAGAGGATTGTAGAGGCAGTCCGGAGAAACGACCGGATATTCCGCCTGAATACCTGGTTCAGGTTCCGTAGCCAGTTCTATGGTTTTGGTACCACCGTTCAACCCATCAAAAAGGTGGTGGAGAACGGTTTGCTTGGATGGCCCCTTAAAGTGACCATTAGCGGTGTAACCGGTTTTAACTGGAAATTTCATCACAGTGGAACGACCGATCCGACTTATAAGTCCGTTCCCGAAGAACTGGACTATGACTTCTGGCTGGGACCTGCTCCCTATAAACCTTACAGCCCCGACCGGGTACATTATGTGTTCCGGGGTTACTGGGACTATGATGGCGGAGGATTGGGAGATATGGGACAGCATTACATGGATCCTGTTCAGTATATTCTGGAGAAGGACCACACCAGCCCTGTCCTGATCGAACCGGACACCCCGCAGCAGCATTCCGATGCAGTTTGTCCGTGGCGCAGGATTGAGATGACCTATGAAGATGGATGTAAGATCATTCTGGATGGAGAAAACCGGGATAAGGATGCTGCATTTATCGAAGGGCCCAAAGGAAAGCTTTATAAAGGATTTAAATCCGATATACCCAATCTGGAGAAAAAAGTGGCATCTCTGCCTGATCCCCAACCACAAATTGGAGATTTTCATCATGCCGTAAGGACACGGCAGAAATTCGCACTGAACGAGACCAACGGTCACCGTTCTTGTACGCTGGTGAACCTGGGCAAGATTGCCCTAAGGATGGGACGGTCCCTTCGGTTTGATCCCGAACGGCAAAGATTTATCGGGGATGAAGGAGCTAATCGGCTGATCCATCAATCTATGCGAACACCCTGGTTCATTTAATATCATTGTAAACTTTAAAATTTATACTATGACACGATTCTATATAATCTGGCTACTTTTTTTCTTCCTGGTATCCCATCATGGTTTAACCCAGGAGAGAACCCCAGACGATGACCGCACCCTGGAGACCAAAATAGCCGATCTGCTCAATGAAATGCCCGCCGGCAGCATTGAAGAGAAGGACGCCCTGATGGAGGATATGATCGGATTGGGAGAAGAAGGAATTGTTGAATTCTCAAAGCTTTTAGCTCCTCCGAAAACGGGTGGGGATTCTTTGGTGCGCTATGCCCTGGGCAGTGTAACAAAATATGCCACAGGAGGCAAGGGAGGAGAGCACCGTGGGATGGTTTCCCGGGCCCTCCTTACTTCCCTGGAAAAAGAAAACAATACAGGCATCAAAAAATTTTTAATCGAGCAACTGGAGATAGTGGGAGAAAATGAAGCTGTTTCGGCGTTGGCCGGTTATCTTGATGATCCTGAACTTTGCGATCGTGCTGCTATGGCCCTTGTGGAAATAGGAACGCCAAAAGCGGAAGAAGTTCTTGGCGAGGCACTTGAATCATCCGATGAAACGGTTCTCCTTGCTGTTACCAATGCATTAGGCGAGTTGCAAACCCAAAACCATCTGGATACCTTTGAAAATTTTGTCCGTGAATATTCGGGTAACCTCAGGAAAGTATCACTTCGTGCACTGGCCCGTTCGGGCTCTCCGGAAGCAAAGGATGTGTTGCTGGAAGCGGCACGAGACAATAATTTTAAATATTCCCGGGATAATGCAGTATCCTCTTTGCTTCATTACCTCGGACGTCTCGGGGTAAGAGGCCACATGGAAACCATGGAATCCTTATGCTATACGATCATAGATGAAAGTGATGACCGGGAGCTTGTTCATATCCGCACTCAGGCGCTGAATATCCTGGTAACCTATAGCAAAAATGAGGCTATCGAAGCAGTTATGAATGCCCTGGAAAGTCCCTACAGGGAGTATCGTCGTGCAGCCCTTTCGTTTACAGAAGGTTTGCAAGGAGAGCATATAAGACATAGATTAATGAATGCTTATGACAAGTATGATCATGAGGTAAAAGCAGAGATCATCCATGCTTTTGCAGAACGGGGAGATGTTTCAGCCATTCCTTTGATTGAGGATGCGCTGGAGCATGAAAATCAGACTGTACGAAGGGCAGCCATTCCAGCTTTAGCTAAATTGGCAAGAGAAAAAGCGGTGCCCGGCCTGGCCGGCATCCTTCAGTCGGGCAGACCGGCTGAAATAAAACTTGCCAAAGAGGCTTTGATGACCATAGCTCCCGAACACTTCCTGCCGGAGCTTACAGACCGGTATAAAGGGTATTCCACCCGGTCCAAAACAGTTGTGTTGGAATTGATCGGGACAAGACAGGCGGATCAGTATAATAAGATGGTACTTAAGGAGGCAACCGGAAGCTCCGATCAGACTATCAGGCTCACTGCCTGGAATACCCTGGAAAAGATAGCTAAACCGGAAGATATGGATGAAGTTTTAGAAAGTTTTAGCCAGGCTGAACAGGATGAAGAACTGGGAACCATCGGGGATGTTATACAGTCCATGATCATTCGTTCAGATAAGCAGGATACGTTGATTGCCCGGGTGCGGCAAAACATGCAGGAGGCTTCCCTGAGCAAGCAGAAGGAATACCTGGATCTCTTCCCGGAAATCGGCAGCCCGGAAGCTATAGATGCTGTCATGGACATTTATGAGAAGGGGTCCCCGGAGCTTAAAATGGCTGCTGTGCAAACGTTGAACCAGTGGGAGAATACAAAAGCCCTTGATGCCTTGTATAAAATAGTGGATACGGAAGATAGCCGGAAGCTCCGTACTACTGCTTTTGATGGTTCCCTTGGTTTGATCTCCGAAACCAGTGAACCGGCTGTTCAAAAACTGCTCTATTACCGTGAGCTGATGCCTGTAACCCGTACGAACGGGGAAAAGAAAGAGATCATCAGCAGGATCGGAAAGCTTGGGATCTTTCCGGCAGTAACATACTGCGGGGAATATCTGGATGACTCTGATCTGAGTGCTGTAGCGGCTAAAGCCATAGTGAATACAGTCATACCAGCGGATGATCCGAAAGAAGGTATGACCGGAGAATACGTGCGCAAACTCCTTGAAAAAGCCTCCGAAGCGTTATCTGAAGCCGGCATGGAAGAAGAGCAAGGGAAGATTGCCGAATATCTAAAACAGATGCCTGATAAAAATGGATTTTATCCCTTATTCAACGGCAAGGATCTTTCCGGTTGGAAAGGATTGGTAGGCGATCCTGTCTCCCAGCGCGAAATGAGCGAAGATGAACTGAGGCGAAAGCAGAAAGAAGCCAACCAAAGAATGCGGAAAAACTGGAAGGTGAAAGACGGGGTACTTGTATTTACCGGAGAAGGAAAAAATATAGCCACTGAAGAAGATTTTAGGAATTTTGAAATGTATGTCGACTGGAAGATAGAACCGGAAGGTGACGGCGGTATTTATTTACGGGGGACCCCACAGGTGCAGATCTGGGATACTTCGCGTACCGAAGTGGGAGCTGAGGTAGGTTCCGGTGGACTTTACAACAATGAAGACCATCAGAGCACTCCGTTGGTTGTTGCGGATAACCCTGTAGGGGAGTGGAATACCTTCCGTATTAAGATGATTGGCAACAAAGTCTCGGTATGGCTTAACGGAGAGCAGGTTGTTGATAATGTAGTGATGGAAAACTACTGGGAACGGGAAAAACCCATATACCCCGAAGGCCCCATTGAGATTCAGGCACATGGCACTAAACTTTACTTCAGGGATATTTTCGTCAGAGAACTTCCCTCCGAAGATCATAATCAGCTAACCAGCGAAGAAAAACAGGAAGGTTTTGTCCGCCTCTTTAACGGCAATGATCTTCAGGGCTGGGTTGGTGATAAAAGCGGTTATGTGGTAAACAATGGAAGAATCACCTTCAA
>JBNJFN010000210.1:0-5861 GCA_051746885.1 Bacteroidota bacterium
ATTTAGCCATTTTTGTGCCTTTTCATGGTTCAGTATAATCTCTTCTACCTGTTTCTGATCTATATCCACCGGCAAATCAACTTTAAATCGCATTTTGCCATTAAATGATACAGGGTAAGTAATTGTGGATTCTTTCAAATATTCCTCTTTATACTCAGGTATTATGGCATCTACTACGCTGCCTTCCTGGCCATCCCTCTGCCACAATTCTTCAGCCATATGAGGAGCAAAGGGAGCCAATAACCGTAAAACAGGGAACAGTACCTTTCGCTTATTTAAGTTGGCCGGTAATTCGTTCAGACAAATCATCATAGCACTTATGGCTGTGTTAAAAGAAAAGTTGTCTACATCTTCCTTTACTTTTTTGATGGTTTTATGAAGTGTCTTCAGTTCCTCGTTTGTGGGCTCCTCATCGCTGAGATCCAAATTACCCTGATCATCATGGAACATCCTCCAGAATCTCCTGAGGAACTTGTATACACCGTCAATACCATTGGTATCCCATGGTTTAGACATATCGATGGGCCCCAGGAACATCTCATACATCCTCAAAGTATCTGCGCCATAATTTTCAATGATATCATCCGGATTAACCACGTTATAAAGTGACTTGGACATTTTTTCAATGCCAACGCCGCAAATATATTTCCCATCTTCAAGGACAAATTCTGCATCCTTAAACTCTGGGTTCCACTGGCGAAAAGCCTCGATATCCAGCACATCATTATCCACAATATTCACATCCACATGAAGCGGAGTAACATCGTACTGATCTTTAAGATTATAGGAAACGAACTTATTGGTTCCTTTAATCCGGTAAACAAAGTTCGAACGCCCCTGTATCATCCCCTGATTAATCAATTTCTTAAAGGGTTCCTCTTCACAAATCCATCCGATATCATAGAGAAACTTATTCCAGAATCGGGAGTAAATCAGGTGGCCTGTAGCGTGTTCAGTCCCACCTACATAAAGGTCAACATCCCTCCAGTACTCGTTGGCTTCTTGGGATACCAGAGCTTCCTCATTATGAGGATCCATAAAGCGAAGGAAATACGCCGAGGATCCGGCAAATCCAGGCATAGTGCTTAGTTCAAGCGGATAACCCTCTTCAGTCTTCCAATTTTTAGCCCTCGCCAAAGGTGGCTTTCCATCCTTGGTTGGTTTGTATGCGTCCACTTCAGGTAGCTCAAGGGGAAGCTTACTCTTATCTAACGGATAGGGCATACCATCTTTGTAATAAATGGGGAATGGTTCACCCCAATATCTTTGCCGGCTGAATATTGCATCCCGTAACCTGTAGTTCACTTTTTTCCTTCCGATGCCTTGTTTTTCAATTTCTTCTATAATTCTGGGAATGGCATCCTTTGCCTTCATACCATTTATGAACATGGAATTGATCACTTTACCTTCCAGCGAATCGTAGGCCCTTTCCCCGGGATTACCACCTTCAATCACCGGAACTATGGGAAGGTCAAAATATTTGGCAAAATCATGGTCACGCTGATCATGGGCAGGTACAGCCATGATAGCACCGGTACCGTACCCAATCAGTACATAATCGCTCACCCATATGGGCAGTTTCTCACCGGTAAACGGATGCAATGCATAACTGCCTGTAAATTCACCGCTAACGGTCTGAGTGTCGGTCACCCTGTCTCTTTCAGGACGTGAAGTTGCCTCCTGTACATATTCATTCACTTTATCTTTGTACTGATCCAGCGTCAACTTCTCCACCAGGTCGCTCTCAGGAGCGAGTACCATAAATGTAACTCCAAACAATGTATCAGGCCTGGTGGTGAATACATTGATTTTGGTATCGGAATGCTCTACATCAAACCAGATATCAGCTCCCTCTGATCTTCCAATCCAGTTTCTCTGAATTTCTTTCAGAGATTCGGTCCAGTCCACTTTCTCAAGCCCATTGAGTAAACGATCGGCGTAAGCCGTAACACGAAGCGACCATTGTTTCATCTTCTTCTGAACTACCGGATGACCCCCTCTTACAGATACCCCATCCTTAACCTCATCATTGGCAAGAACGGTTCCCAGGTCCGGGCACCAGTTCACCATTGAGTCTGCCAGGTATGCAATACGGTAATTGAGCAGTATCTGTTGTTGTTCCTTTTCCGACATGCTGTTCCATTCTTCCGCCGTAAAAGGTTCCGTTTCGTTACAGCTCGCATCTATATTCACATTGCCTTCACGGCTGAATATATCTTTAAGCTTTTCAATGGGTTCAGCTTTATCGGATTTTTTATTGTACCAATGTTCAAACATCTCCAGAAAAGCCCATTGGGTCCATTTATAATATTTGGGATCACAGGTTCTTATTTCTCTGTCCCAGTCATAGGAAAAACCAATTTTTGTCAGTTGATCTTTATAGCGTTTTATGTTTTGTTCGGTAGTTTTTGCCGGATGCTGACCCGTTTGAATGGCATATTGTTCGGCAGGCAATCCAAAAGCATCGTATCCCATAGGATGCAACACATTGTAACCTTCCATCCGTTTATACCGGGCAAAAATATCCGAAGCAATATATCCGAGGGGATGACCTACATGTAATCCGGCACCCGATGGATACGGAAACATATCCAATACATAATATTTTGGCTTATTGTGATCTACCTCAACCTTGTAAATCTTGTTCTCTTCCCAATATTTTTGCCATTTTTTTTCTATTTCATAAAAGCTATATTCCATAAGTCAAAATATTTTGTGGCTTCAACAAACTGCGAAAATAGAAAAATCTCTCTAATCGTGGAAACAACCCCGGCATTTATTAATAAATTTATCCGGATTCTATCGATACTTTAATCAGAACCCAAAAATATTCGCTTCAAAATTTATTTAAAGCGAATTTGATTTTATTTTGATTTCGTTTTAAATTTCTACCGTCTAAAATAGAGTGATTATGCAGGAAACTATAAAAATCAAAACAAACAAACAAAACGGGCTTTTCGATATAACTGCAGAAGTGGAGGCCATTGTAAAAAGGAGCAACATACAGCAAGGCATTGCTTCAGTTTATGTGCACGGTGCTACGGCCGCGATCATGATTCAGGAAAGCTGGGACCAGTCGGTGCAAAATGATGTGGTCAATCTGCTCAGAAAGCTGATTCCCCCAGGAGTATGGGAGCATGATGCACAGGATAATAATGGAGATGCACATCTAAAATCAGGCCTGGTTGGTCCTGGAGAGACTATACCCGTCATAGAAGGGAAACTGGGGCTTAGTACCTGGCAAAATATATTTGTTTGTGAATTTGATGGACCCCGGAGTGTCAGAAACATTGTTGTTACCATTACAGAAGCCTGAATGGTTAAACATGTTCCATAACATAAACAAAATAAAGAAATTCAAGCAAATATTCCGTGTATAAAAGCGGAATATTTTTTATTTTTGTTTATAAGTTACATCATTATTAAATTACCAGGAGGTAGCCATGGCAAAAATCGATCTTTCCTTAACCAACCTGGATGAACTTTTTCCCGAAGATTTTTCACAGGAGCAGATGGCCAAAGCCAAGACGATCTTTTTAAAGGAGCTTTCAGTAAGGGCCCATAAATTTTACGGGGGAAAACTGCAGACTCTGCCCAAGGCAGGGCTTTACGGTTTCAACTGGTTCAACATATGGTATACCCCCGGGATTTCAAGCATTTCCACCACCATACGGGATGACAACAATTCCTCTTTCGATCTATCCAACCGGGGAAATCTGGTGGCTGTAGTATCTGATTCAACCAGAGTTCTCGGGGATGGGGATGTAACTCCGCCAGGGGGACTCGGTGTAATGGAAGGTAAAGCCTATCTCATGAAATATCTGGCCGGGATAGATGCCGTCCCGCTTTGTATGAACAGTTATAATAAAAAGGGAGAGCACGATCCGGATAAGATCATTGATTTTGTCAATATGCTTGAACCCAGTTTCGGTGCGGTCAACCTGGAAGATATCTCCCAGCCCAACTGTTATAAGGTACTCGATACCTTGAGAGAAGAATGCGAGATTCCTGTATGGCATGATGACGCGCAGGGTACAGGATCAGTAACTGTAGCAGGATTGATCAACGCCCTAAGGATCGTAGAAAAAAATCTTAAGGATATCAAAATTGTATTGTTCGGTGCCGGCGCTTCCAATGCCACCATTGCCCGACTGCTGCTTCAGTCAGGGGCCAATCCGGAGAAAATGGTACTGTTCGATTCAAAAGGCTCACTTCATAAAGACCGGGAAGATATTGAAGCCGATGAACGGTTTTACAGAAAATGGGAACTTTGCCAGAGAACCAATCCCGATAAGGTAAAAGATATGGAAACCGCCATGAAGGATGCTGATGTATTGATCTCATTGAGCAAACCAGGGCCGGACGTAATCAAACCCGACTGGATAAGGTTAATGGGAAGTAAACCCATTGTATTTGCCTGTGCCAATCCCGTTCCCGAAATCTATCCTTATGCTGCGAAGGAAGCCGGCGCCTACATCACGGCTACCGGACGTGGAGACTTTGCCAATCAGGTAAATAATTCACTGGGCTTCCCGGGAATCCTGAAAGGAGCGCTCCTGGTGCGTGCAAGAGGTATTACCGATAACATGGCTGTGGCAGCTTCCTATGCTATGGCAAACTATGCCGAAAAGAAAGGCATCAATCCCGAATATATCATGCCCAAGATGGACGAAACGGATATGTTTGCCTTTGAGGCGGCGGATGTTGCCATGCAGGCCATCAAAGACGGCGTGGCTAGGGTGGAAAGTGACTGGGACACCATTTACAACAGAACCCTTGAAGACATTGGCCATACTAGGCATACCATTGATATGATGATGGACAAGAATTTTATCAAAAAACCCGAAAGATCCATATTGGAAGATGCCTTAAAAAAGGCCATCGATCAGGTAAAATAGGGTTTTCATTCATTCCTTGATCAGCCTTGAATGTAACACAATGCCATCCGATAAACGAAGACGGACAATATATATTCCTGGAGGCAGGTTGGCGATATCCACCGGTCTTCTGTTTATCCCGGAATGCAATTCAATTTCTGCTTCCTTCACGACCAATCCCGATGAGTTGACTACCGTCAAAAGGGCTCTTTGATATTTCTCGGAAGCATATTGAATGTAAAAAGTTTCTTCTGAGGGGACAGGATAAATCTTCAGTTGTTCCTCTCCGGGCTCAGGCATTGGAATGGCATTGGTTCCGGTATAATGGATGGTATCTGAAAAAACCGAACAACCATACTGATTGGTTACTCCAACTCTATATATTCCCTCTTCCGTAGCTATATAAATGCTGTCTGTGGCACCCTCTATAATCCCCATTTCCTCCTCATACCACTGAATATCCCCCTCACTTTGGGTGCTCAGTGTATCTCCCTCCACCTCTATGGTTGGTTTGGGCGGTAAAGTATCTACAGTTACCGCACCTTTTTTGATATTTTTATAGGTACCATCTATAGTAAGCTGAACCGTCTTTTCTCCCGGCTCGGTATATTGAACCGTATGGGGTCCGTAACCGCTAACATAACGGGGTGAAGCCCCATAACCAAAATCCCAGGAATAACTATTGAATTTTTTGCCGGTATCAATCATAAAAGAAACATATTCCTCCTCACACAAACGTTCATCACCTACAACCTGAAATTCCGGGGTAAAGGCATTGGTATCACGGGAAATGTTTATATCATCCACGGCAACTCCTCCCCCGTTATGACCTACTCCCTCAAAAGCAAGGCGATAATTTGAAGTTGGGTGTGGGAGATAAACCGTATCGGACCGCCAGCCCGAAATGGTATCCCGGTAACTTTTGATCAAATGCCAGCTTAAAGTATCCGCATACCGGATATAAAGATTCAGATGATCCGCATT
>JBNJFN010000211.1:0-5840 GCA_051746885.1 Bacteroidota bacterium
GGTGTTCAGTAAGGAGAACTTGAAAGATGCATTAAACAAGGCATTTGAAGAAGATTACGAAGCGTTGGTCGAGGAATTCCTGGAAGGTACGGAGCTGACATGCGGACTGATTAAAACCGGGGATCAGGAACTGATCTTTCCGCCAACAGAAATCGTAAGCAAGAAGGAATTTTTTGATTACGAGGCCAAGTATACCGATGGAATGGCTGATGAGATCACCCCGGCAAGAATATCAGACGAGCTGAAGGAAGAGGTCAGGCAGCTTTCATCTAAGATTTATGACCTGTTTGATTGCCGGGGGATTGTTCGGATTGATTATATATATGCAAAGGGGGCATTGCATTTCATGGAGGTGAATACCATCCCTGGCATGAGTGCTGCAAGCATTGTACCTCAGCAGATCAGGGCAAACGGGCAAACACTGGAGGAAGTTTTCGGCCTGGCTATAGAGGATGCCATAGAGAACAATCAGAAAGAGGGGCTGAGGAAGGGGAAATGATTGACTGCTATTTTGGAACCATATACCTGCCCGGCAGCAGGCGGGAGGAATATAAGGGCATCTAAAAAACCAAAAATTTTTTGAACCACATAAGGCACATGAGGGCAAAATATCCATCATTGTCGGGAAAGCTGCCTTTCTGTTAATAGGTAAATACCCTTCTATCACACGCTCTACGAGTTGATCTTTGCACTTAATCTGGTTTTCTTGAATATCCTTGCCTCTTGCCCCGATAAGGGGCAAATAGCGATAGAAACGATAAACCCAGGCACTTTGGGCGCCTCGTAGAGTGCGCAATAGATTGTTTGCGATTGTTGAATCATATGACACATTAGTCGACATTTGAAGAAAAGCTGCTCTTCTGGAAATCCAACCCTGAAAGGGTTAAATATAATAGCCCCGGGTAGCACCCGGGGTATAGAATGCAGCATATTCATAGCGCTCCAACTACCACAATTGAGAATGGCAGGAACCAGGAATGGAGCGCAATTGTCAAACCGGTAAAAATCAAAAATTTATCCCAAACCATTGTGTAACCGTAGGACATGTTTTTGAAAATCGCTCGAAATGCTATCGCTATTGGCCTTCTACGAAGGCTTTCCATAACCTCTGGTCATTCATACGTCATTCGGTCATTTGTGAGAACAATGGGATCGGCTAAAAGACCGGTGAGATCATCCACTTCACCGGTAACATCAGCAAGGAGACCGGTAGACCATTTATCTCATCGGTAGAGGATAGGCAACATATCATTTGTAACAAAGTTGCACACTGCCTTTCAATAAAAAGAAAGCCCATCCCCCAAAGTATTTTCAGCATGGTAAGGGATGGGCTTTCTCGTTTTAGACTATTAAGCGCTTAATGACAGGCCCTGATTTAACAGTGTGTGGGTTTATGTCACACGATTGCCTTTATCTATCAATTATCTTTCGACCTCCTTAAACGTGAACAGGGATTCCCTATAGTCTTGTATTGGGGCGCAGCTGCACATCAGGTGACGGTCGCCGTATCCGTCATCAATCCTGCTTACCGGAGGCCAGAACTTGTTTTCTTTAATCCATTTCAACGGGTAAGCAGCCTTTTCGCGGCCGTAAGGCCTGTCCCAACTGTCGGAAGTAGTTACTTCTGCTGTGTGGGGCGAGTTCTTCAGCACGTTGTTCTCGCTGTCGGCTTTACCAGCTTTAATTTCCATGATCTCTTCATAGATGGACAACATGGCTTCAATGAACCGGTCCAGTTCATCGAGCGATTCGCTCTCTGTGGGTTCAACCATCAGTGTGCCATGAACCGGGAATGACAGGGTGGGGGCATGGAAACCATAATCCATAAGCCGTTTGGCTATATCGGCTTCGATCACGTTGGCCATGGATTTGAACTGCCTGCATTCCAGTATAGCCTCATGGCCTACCATTCCGGTTTCACCTGAATATACGATCCCGTATGTATCCTTCAGTGCCGAAACAACATAGTTTGCATTCAGTATGGCGGTTTGGGCCACGTTTACCAGTCCTTCCGTGCCCAGCATCCTGATGAAGCCATAAGAAACGGGCAGTATGCTCGGACTTCCGAACGGGGAGGCTGCTACCGGCCCGATCCCTTTTTCACCGCCTGTTTCAAAGAAAGGATGATTGGGCAGATAGGGTGCCAGCTTTTCAACAGCGCCGACCGGTCCCATGCCGGGTCCTCCGCCGCCATGAGGAATGGCAAAGGTTTTATGAAGGTTCAGGTGGCCAACATCGGCTCCTGTCACCACCGGATTGGTCAGGCCCAGTTGGGCATTCAGGTTGGCCCCGTCGAAATAAACCAGCCCTCCGTTCTGGTGTATGATGTCGTTCATTTCCCTGATACGGCTTTCAAAGACACCGTGTGTGGAAGGGTAGGTAACCATGAAGGCCGACAGGTTATCCTTGTTTTCTTCAGCCTTTTTCTTTAAATCCTCTATGTCGATGTTGCCATGCTTATCACATTCAATGACCACCACCTTCATGCCGGCCATAACACCGCTGGCCGGGTTGGTTCCGTGGGCAGAGGAGGGGATGAGCACTACATTCCTGTGACCTTCCCCGTGGTCGATGTGGTATTTGCGTATGGTCATCAGGCCGGTAATCTCTCCGGCAGCTCCGGAATTGGGCTGGAAGGAGAAGGCATGAAAGCCTGTGATGGCTTTTAGCTGCTCTTCAAGACCGTTAATGAGCTCAAGGTATCCCTTTACCTGGTCTTTGGGAACATAAGGATGGATGCCGGTGAATTCCGGCCAGCTCATTGAGAAGAGCTCCGAAGCTGCGTTCAGTTTCATGGTGCAGCTACCCAGTGGTATCATACCGTGGGCGAGAGAATAATCCTTTCTTTCCAGCCTTTTGATGTAACGCATCATCTCTGTTTCCGAGTGATAGCGGTTATAAAGATCCCTGGTCAGAAAATCGCTCTTCCGGCTGAATTTTTGGTCAAAATATATTTTTTCGGGAATATCATTTATTTCCACCGGCTCTTTGCCAATGGCTTTTGCAAATATCCCGATGATCAGGTTGACGTCTTTGACCATTGTTTTTTCATCCAGACTAATGCCTACAGTTTTTTCATCTATGTAGCGGAAGTTTACCTCATGATCAAGGGCGATCTTTTTCACATCTTCAGCCTTTACAGAGGCGGGAAGCTTGATTTTCAAAGTATCGAAGAAGTTTTCATTTTCCTGTTCATATCCCAGCTTGTTCAGTTCTTTGTTCAATAATCCGGCTGCGGAGTGAATGTAGGTGGCAATCTTTTTTAATCCTTCCGGTCCGTGATACACGGCATACATGCTGGCCATTGAGGCCAGAAGTGCCTGTGCCGTACATATATTAGAAGTGGCCCTTTCCCGTTTGATGTGTTGCTCCCTTACCTGAAGGGCCATTCTGGTGGCGTATTTTCCTGTGGCATCTTTGGATACGCCGATGATCCTGCCGGGAATCTTTCTTTTGTATTTGTCTCTGGTGGCAAAATAGGCGGCATGGGGCCCGCCATAACCCAGAGGAATGCCGAACCGCTGTGTGGAACCCAATACTACATCGGCATCCCAGTCACCCGGAGGGGTAAGCAGGGCAAGGCTCATGATATCTGCGGCAATGGCTACAAGGGTGCCATTATCATGGGCCTTTTTGATAAACTCTTTGTAATCTTCAATTTTTCCATCGCCAGTGGGATATTGAGCTATGGCACCAAATGTCTTTTCATCGAACGCTGCTTCATTAAATTTTCCAAACTGTAGTTCCACTCCCAGGGGTTCAGCCCTTGTTTTAAGCACTTCGATGGTTTGAGGGAACATGTTTTCGTCCACAAAAAAGACATTGGCTCCTTTTTTGGCCGCAGAACGGGATCGCAGGTTCAGCATCATGATCATTGCTTCCACTGCTGCTGTAGCTTCATCCAGTAATGAAGCGTTGGCCAGTTCCATACCGGTCATTTCCATAACAACCGATTGAAAGTTGAGCAATGCTTCCAGTCGTCCCTGGGCGATTTCTGCCTGGTAAGGAGTGTAAGGGGTGTACCATCCGGGATTTTCCAGTATGTTTCTTTGGATCACCGCGGGTAGGATGGTGTCATAATATCCCAGTCCGATGAAGGAACGGTAAAGTTTATTTTTCGAGGCTATTTCACGTATATGTTGGAAATACTCATATTCGCTCATGGGTTCATCCAGCTCCATAGGCTTATCGAGCTGTATGGATTTCGGGATGGTTTGGTCAACCAGTTCGTTAATCGAATTCAATCCGATTTTTTCGAGCATTGTGTCAATATCTTTGCTCCTCGGACCATTGTGACGGTCAATAAATTGTTCTAATGCCATAACTACTATCGTTTTTATATATTTTACCGATAAATTTGGATAAAGTTAAAAATAACATGGATAAATAAAAACCAAATTTATCATAGGTGTTAATTAGGATTCTCTGTTATTAAACAATCGGAATCGTTAACTTGTTTATATTTAATGTTATTAAACTAACAGTGGGTTTTCTGCTTTTTCTTCTTTTATGGTAGTGGTTTCCCCATGCCCGGGATAGACAACTGTATTATCATCAAGAGACAGCAGCTTATTTTTGATATTGTGAATAAGGGTCGTGTGATCTCCTCCCATCAGGTCGGTTCTTCCGATGCCTCTTCTGAACAATACATCTCCTGCAAAGATGACCTGTTCTTTTTTGTTAAAAAGACCTATGCTTCCGGGTGAATGCCCTGGTAAATGCAGTACATCAAAGGAGGTATTTCCAAATGATATTTCTTCCCCTTCCTTAATAAAAATTTCAGGGTCTATTGGCTGCTCGATTTCGATGCCTATCATTTTGCCAAAGTCCTTGCTTTTCCTTAGTACTTCAAGATCATCCTGATGCATGATGGCCTGAATATTATAATAGTCTCTCACATAGTTCGAGCCCAGGATATGATCTACATGGCCATGGCTGTGGACGATATATTCAGGCTGCAGCTTATTTTCCGCAATAAAGTCGGTTAATTCCTTTTGTTCTTCTGAAAAGTAACAACCCGGATCAATAATGATGCATTTTTGGGTTTCATCGTAGATTAAATAGGTATTTTCCTGAAAAGGATTGAATGCATAGGTTTTAACTTGAATCATATAAAAAGTTTTTAATTGTTTTCATCGGAATCTTTTCCCGGGATGAGGGGTACAAATATGAAGCTGCCGTGTTTGTGTTTTTCTATATCGTTCGTACCTGTTTTTTCGACCACTGTCATATCCTGCCCAAGCTGAGATCCCAGCGGCAGTACCATCTTTCCCTCCACCTTCAATTGATCGATGAGTTCTTGTGGAATCTCATCAGTTCCTGCAGTGATCAGTATTTTGTCATAAGGCGCATAGGTGAGATGGCCTTTATAACCATCGCCATAAAACAGGTGAGGCTGATATCCCATCTCATTAAGTATTTTTTTGGCTTTCAGGTATAAATCCCTGTATCGCTCTATTGAGTATACTTTTGCTCCCATTTCAAGAAGGATGGCTGTTTGATATCCTGAACCGGTTCCTATTTCCAGTACTTTTTCGTGTTTTTTAACATCCAAAAGCTCCGTCTGAAAAGCTACAGTATAAGGCTGAGATATGGTTTGGCCCTTTGCGATCGGAAAAGCCTGATCCTTATAGGCAAATTGCTCAAAACCACTTTCCATAAAATAATGGCGCGGGATATTTTCCATAGCCTCTAAAACCTTTTCGTTTTTAATCCCCTTCTTCCTGAGCTCCTTTATTAATTTTTTTCTTAACCCTTTATGTTTATATGTGTCAATCATTTAGTTTATTGGTTTTTATTTTTGGACAAAGATAAAAGGAACTTTGTTCTAATAAAAGGTT
>JBNJFN010000212.1:0-4452 GCA_051746885.1 Bacteroidota bacterium
ACTATTATAAAATCAGAGTGTAATGTTATATTTTGCAGTTGCATTAAATTCAAGGGCACAGATATTAATGCAGGTTAAATCAACCACCTGAGAAGTGTTGGAAAAATTCATTTTTAAATTTAATGACTTATGGAAGATTTAAATTACAATGATTATGAGGTAGTTCACTTAGACAGTAAGGAATTACAAGAAATTTCTGGAGGGCTGCATCCATTTACCTGAGGTCTCTTATGGCTTATTGGTTATCACGGAGGTGAAGTTGCCTGGGCAGCTGAGCAAGGTGCAAACACAGCCATGTTTATGAACATGAAGTAAATTTGCTAATATTAAAATTTATTAAAATGGAAAAAGAAATAATCGACAGTTTTAAAGAGCTTACCAAAAATGAATTGGTGGAAATTAGTGGAGGTTGGGGTGTTAGCTGGTTTCTTTCAAGTCTGGCATTTGCTGTGATTTGGGATATTACAGGAGATATGGATGGAGCAAAAAAGGCTTTGAGTGATGGCTCTGCTGCGGCCCAGAGATAAAACTTAAAAAACTTATCATAAGGTTGAATTCTTATGATAAGTTTTTGTTTAACGAGTTATGTATAAAAGCTTGTTTTAATAGTAAAGTCCAAAAAAATATTAGAGAATGGTTAAACTTTTTATTGTAATCCTATTAGCCTTAATTGTTTTCTTTATAACCTACAAAAACAGAGAACATAACTTTATATTCAGGAATCTTGGTTATTCACTTATGTTTGCCATAATATTTTCAGCCGTTTGGGAGGCAGTATCTTATATAATTGTGGACACCTTTTCAATCTTTCATCAAACCATTTCATTTTTAGGGCTATTTTTTGTTGTATTTATTGTCCGGTTTATAACCCAGAGATTACCTAGACAGGGATAGCCATAAAATCAATATGAAGATTGGAATCAGGTAATGATGTCTTTTCTTGTTGCATAGGACTTTTTGTGGAGCTGCTGTATATCGGTCAGCAATTTAGTGAAAAATGATTGGTTTATTTCAGCCGGTAAGAGCAATATTATAAAGTATATTTGTTTATTTGTGCACATTTTGATGTGAATGAGTAGGTGTTTTTTAATAAATTCATTAAAACGGGATACAGAGCCATGTCAGCAGCCATTTTAGCCGGAGCCAGCGGTTTAACGGGTTCAACCCTGATGCAGTTGATCCTTGAAAGCAATGCATACGATCGGGTAAAGGCTTTGGTCAGGAAGCCTTTAGAGGTAGGCCATCCTTCCCTGGAACAGATTGTCTATGACTATGAACATCCGGATAGTAATGAAATAAAAGCTGACCATGTCTATTGCTGCCTGGGGACGACCATGAAAAAGGCAGGATCGCGCGAGGCTTTCTTCAGGGTGGATCATGATTACCCCTTACAGATTGCCCGTGCAGCTTACCAAAACGGTGCCGGTAAATTCGCATTGGTGAGTGCAGTGGGTGCCAACCCCCGGTCAATGTTTTTCTATAACAGGCTGAAGGGTCAGGTTGAGGAGGATTTGAAGCAAATACCCTTTGAGGTCATTTATATATTCCGCCCATCCATGCTTTTAGGCACAAGAAAAGAGTTTCGCCCGACCGAAACGTTGGGAAAGCGCCTCATGAAACCCTTGAGTTTTGCCTTGCCCCGGAACCTGAAACCTATCCACGTAAAGCAGGTGGCGGCATGTATGTTCGAGAACATGATGGGAGAGGAAGGGGGTATTCACATCATTCCTTCGAAATTGATGCAAAAATACCCACTAAAGAAACAAAGCAGATATTAAACTACTTTCCGCCCTTTTCAGAAATGGTTGGTCTCTTATCCCGTATTTAGAGAGTGGAGATTTTATAAAATTTACTTCTTCATTCTTTCGCCATAATGACACATTTTTTTCTGAATGTGCTCTATTGAACTGCCTTAATTATATCTATAGAGGTTTGAATTAGATCTTTTAGTTTTTGGAATGTACCTTCAAGTTAGTGAAAATGAATTTTGAATTTGTTGAATAAAGTCTTCTTCTGGTTGGATTAAATCTTATTATTGGAATGAATTTTTAGGTTGTTGAATTGAAGCTTCGATTGGTTGAAAAGAATCTTAATATAGTTGGATTGAAGTATAAGATATCCTTATACATGGATGTTAGGCAGAAAATGAAATTCTAATTTCTAAATCCCAAACAACTTCTAATGTTCAAATGGGTTTGTCAAACTTATTAAAAAACTATAATTTTGAATGAAAGTTAAATCAGGTATAATTAAAACGTATAAGCTATGTCAAAGATTAAATTATTATTCGTATCACTACTGTTATTAGGCGTAACAGTGGTAAAGGCACAGACCGATGATGGTGTTTTGCGGATGGATGAATTCAGAAATCCCACGAAACGGGAGATCATAAACATCCCGAATGTTGAAGGATATCAGACGTTAAAATGTGATTTTCACCAGCATACCGTGTTTTCAGATGGGGATGTATGGCCTAATGTAAGGGTTCAGGAGGCCTGGCAGGAAGGTTTGGATGTGATTTCCATTACTGATCATATGGAGTATACGCCACATTCCGAAGATGTGGCTGTTGATAACAACAGATCATACGAATTGGCAAAAGGTAGGGCGGCTGAGAATAATATTGTTTTGATTAATGGAACGGAAATAACACGAAATACTCCGCCCGGCCATTTTAATGCGCTTTTTATTGATGATGCATCCGGATTCGTTGAGGACAATGACAGCGATAAAGACAAGGAGGCGGTTTCAAAAGCTTATGAACAGGATGCTTTCATTTTCTGGAACCATCCCGGATGGAAAGTTAACCAGATTGACGGTTCTTACGAATGGATCGACTTTGTTGATGAGCTTTATAATGAAGATATGGTGCATGGAATAGAAGTTTTTAACGGTTTCTCTTTTTATAAAAAAGGACTCGACTGGTGTGTGGATAATGACCTGACTGTAATTGGGACATCAGATATTCATAACCTTGTAGAACACGACTATGATCTTGATGACGAATTAATTAACAGAACTATGACCCTCGTTTTTGCAGAAGAAAAAACCCCTGCTTCGATAAGGGAAGCCTTGGAAGCAGGCCGGACTGTTGCCTGGGCAAGCAAATACATCGCAGGGAAAGAAGAACATGTAAGGGATCTGTTTCATGCTTGTGTGGAAATGGGTTCTTCCCATCATTCCAGAAATAACGATGATGGAACGGTCACAAATTATTACGAGATAAAAAATAAGAGTGACTTATACTTTGAGATGGAGCTAAAGTCGGGTGATGCAACAGATAAGGTCATCCTTTACCCGGGCTCTTCTCAGGTTATTTCAGCTACCGGAGACCAGGAGAACCTGACTTATGAAGTGGTTAATGCATACATAAGGAGCGATAAGCATTTGGTTGTAGATATCGGATCAAATTAATTATAAAATAACCATCGATTAACAGACTTAACCGGCGGATATTGAAATATTCGCCGGTTGATTTATAAGAGCTAAAGCTATGTTTTATTTCTCACATAAATGTGTTTTATCTGCGTATCTTCCACTGGTTTTTCATAAATAGTGAAATGCTTGTTTAATGACTTGATCAGAGGAGTTAGCTTGGAGAAACCGTAGTTACGGGGATCAAAATCCGGTTTCTTTTTAATCAGCATGGAGCCAACTTCCGCCAGGGAGGCCCATCCATTGTCATCGGCCTGATCTTCGATTGTGGTCTTTAATAGCTGAATCATCTCATCATCAAGGGTATCAACTTCTGTTGCCGAAGACTGCGTTGCGCTAGTAGCTTTACCGGCAGACTTGCGGGAGGTTTTGGTCTGCTTGGTTTTTGACCCTTCTATGACTTCAACATAAATGAACTTATCACAAGCCATGATAAACGGATGGGGTGTCTTCTTTTCTCCGAGGCCTATAACCAACATACCCGATTCCCTTAATCGGGTGGCCAGCCTTGTAAAATCGCTATCACTGGATACAAGACAAAATCCATCCACTTTTTGACTATGAAGGATATCCATGGCATCAATGATCATTGCCGAATCGGTAGCATTTTTGCCTGTTGTATAGCTGTATTGTTGCACGGGCGTGATGGCATGCTCCAGCAATGCATTTTTCCAACCCCCAACATTGGGTTTAGTCCAGTCCCCGTATATTCTTTTGATTGTAGGTATGCCAAATTTTGCAATTTCATCGAGCATGCCTTTAATATTTGAATGAGGAACATTATCCGCATCAATGAGGACTGCTATTTTTGAATCATTTTTTTCTTTCATGGTAACTGTTGTTATATAATCCCTGAAATAAGTTTCATACTATGAAACCTTGTTTTAGCCCTTTTTCTCCTGCTAAGGTGGAAGAAGGCGCCATAATAGGAGTTTGCTTGCCTGCTTTGCTGAAGATTTTGGCACAGGTGTATTGGGTAATATCCTCCGTTACCGTGAAGGTTCCGAAGGCTCCCCA
>JBNJFN010000212.1:4552-5839 GCA_051746885.1 Bacteroidota bacterium
TTTTATTTATAAAGGCAGAACCAGAAAAAGCAGATAAATAACTGCCAGTGTCACCAGTCCCTGTACCAGTGTTGCCAGGGTGAAGGTTTTGTAAGAGGTAGCAACGTCCATTTTACTGAACTGGCTCACTACCCAAAAGAAGCTATCATTGGCGTGGCTAACCGTCATTGCGCCTGCGCCAACCGCCATTACTGCCAATGTTCTTCCCAGGGATGATTCAAGGCCCAGGCCGGGCAGCAATGGGGCCACCAATGCGGAGGCTGTCACCAGGGCAACTGTTGAGGATCCCTGGGCTGTTTTTAAAGCTGCAGCAATGATGAAGGGCAAAAATATTCCCAGATGGTACTCCGATAGTGCCTGTCCCAGATTCTCCCCAATTTGTGTAGCTTGAAGTACATTTCCAAAAGCAGCGCCGGCACCGGTAATGATAATAATGGGGCCGGCCGATTGAATGCCTCCTCCGATCCAGTCACTGAGTGTTTCTCTTGTGAGTTTCGGCAACAGCAACAAAGAAAATAAGAATCCGATAAACAGTGCATTCATCGGGTAACCTAAAAATGCTATTGTGCTATAAACACTGCCTTCTCCCAGGGGCTTTCCGGGCAAATCGCCTATGGATCCCAGGGCAATGAGTACGATGGGTATAAATATAGGAGCCAGTGTTTTGAATCCTGAAGGGAGCTTTCCATAATGTTTTTCAATCTCTGAATAATCCAGTTCCGGTTTTTCCGTATCCTCGCCTGACCGGTGCTTTTTGCCACTATAGGAAGCCCATATGTTCCCTGCGTACATGGTAATGAGCGAAATGCCCAAACCAAAGAGGATTACCAGTCCCAATTGTTCGGTCATTCCCAGGTTCCCGGCAGCAGCCAGGGGGCCTGGCGTAGGAGGAACCAGCGTATGGGAAGCATAAAGGCCTGTGGCAAGCGCAACGCTGAGCATTACTGCAGATTTACCTGTTTTGTGGATGATGGATCGTTTCAATGACGACAGAATGACATAGGCCGAATCGCAGAACACCGGTATGGAAACGATGTAGCCTATTAGGGACAGACCCAATGCAGGCCTTTTATTTCCTGTGATCTTCAGTACCATATCGGCAAGCTTGATGGCGGCCCCTGATTTTTCAAGTATGGTACCTATGATGGTTCCCAGAACAATTACAATTCCAATATTTCCCAGAATATTGCCAAACCCTTCACCAATGGTTTCACCGATCTTTTTCAGTGGCATCCCTGCTGCCACGGCCACCAGAAAGCAGGCGGTGATCAGCACAATGAAGGGATG
>JBNJFN010000213.1:0-5835 GCA_051746885.1 Bacteroidota bacterium
TTTTAGTTTTGGAGGCACAATCTTAATTAATTTTAGCGACATGATCAAAAATGTTTTACTCGGGCTTTACTTTTGGATTCTCATGACACTGACGCTTGTTGTGTATATACCCTATCCGGTGTTAAGAAAGATTTCAAAACCCCTTACCAAAAGATATTTGCTTTTTCTTGCCCGGCTGTGGGCCAGGCATGTGCTTTGGGCTGCTGGTGTCAAGCTGAATGTTCAGGGTAAGGAGAACATTCCTGACACCGATCGCGTAGCTTTTGTAACCAACCATCAGGGTTATTTCGATATCCCCATATTGATCACCACAATTCCCAAATTGCTGGGATTTATTGCAAAGGCGGAATTGGGGAGAGTTCCGATAGTTAATATATGGATGAAGGCAATGGGCTGCATATTTATTGAACGGAAAAAAGCTTCTGAATCGCTTAATAAGTCGAAAGAAAGAATAAAACAGGCGCAGCAGGGAGAACCGGTTGTGCTATTCCCTGAAGGTACACGGAGTCGGGGGCCCCTGCTGGGAAGGTTCAAAACGGGCAGTTTACAGATTCTTTTTTCAACCGATCTGAAGATTGTTCCGGTTTCTATAAGCGGAAGCTACCATCTGCTGGAAGAAAACAATAAGCTGAAGTCCGGAACAGTACATGTCACTTTCCATCCTCCTATTCAGGGCAGCAATGTAACCGAACAAAATGCCAAAGATGTGGCACATCAACTCAGGAAAACCATCCAGGACGGACTGGTACAGGAGGGATCATAATTCGTTTTCTGCTGATGAAATTGGTGAGAATTTTTATGGAGATTTTAAATTTATGTCTATCCGCAGTGCTTTTTCGCTTAGCCTCCCCTGCTTCCTTTGAAAAGGGATGAACCGGTTTTTCTCCGGTTTACTGTTTCTTTTTATACCCCCTGGGCTAGAAACTGGCCCTCATTTCAACCTGGCCTGTATGAAAGGCATTATGATCTTGCGATACCCGTCCAGAATAATTTAGGTTCAACTCCAGGTTTTTATAGAGCTTTTTCTGAAAGGTGAGATTCCAGGTCCCATTTCTGCCGGGGTTTAAGCCTTCCAGGATTTGATAGGCAATGGGCGTATCCTCAGAAAAGCCGTATTGAAAATGGATTAAGTTGAAGCCTCCTTTGATCCTGAATTTTTCACTCTTGCTATAATTGATTTGTGTACCGATCCGGTGTTTGGTAGCTTTTTCTTCTCCTGCCCGGTTGTCCATGTCGGAAAATTCATATTCTGTCTCAATGCGAAAAGAGGAAAATGGGCGATAATGTAAGGAGACGGATTCATTAAGCCTTTTGAGCCGGTAGTTTTTGTTCTGGAAATATTCACTACTGTAATGTTCCTTTACTATACCTGCTTCGTTTTCAAAGGTTATGGTGGGTGTTATGTTCCAGGTTGCCTGTATGGCCTTCTTGTTCTTTGTTTTCAGGTCGGTTCCGTTCATCAGCAGCATTTTGTTTTTTGATTTGCGGAAGATATATTCAATGGTATATATAGGGCTGTTTTTATTGAATGAAAAGGTGTTTCTTATATTGGAGTTTTGCGATAGCACAACTGGGTTGTTAATAGAATAGGCAAATGGATTGATGTTTTTCACGAAGTTATTTTTTTGTTTGTTTTTGCGTCTTATACTAAATGCCAACTGGTCGGAAAACTTGGCAATAAGCTTTTTGAGTGTGGCAGTATCCCGGATGATATTCTGAGGTTTGAGGTTGATAATTTGATTCAGTTCATTTGTATGGGTTTTGAAGTATTCTCCTGATGGCCTCTGAACCCTGATGTAATTTGCCTGATCACTGAAGTTGGCTTTTTCGAATTCGTCAAGCTCCTTCACATTGTTCTCATTGTAGTCGGTCCAGGTATAAACACCTTGCCCCTTGGCTACTTCAATGTATGTAAATTCTCTGCGCGGTTCCAGTCCTGAACCGATCTCAAAATTGGTGGAAGTAGTGAGGAAACTATTGAAAGCCCTCAAGTTATGTTCAATTCTGCCTACGATATTGTCTTCCGGTTTATCAGAAGTCAGGCTTGTGTCTTTTATTGCAAGTCGGCGGTAGGTGATCCTGGCTTTTAAGGCATTGTTTTCGATCGAATTGAGCTCAACCCCCATATTCAGATTTTTCCCCATCGTAACTGGTTTAAGCTTGCTGTTCAGGGGCGACTTGTCCTCCCTGATCTGGTAATTCAGAAAATAGTTATTGGTGGCTGTATCGGGGTTGGTCATATAGAATTCCCACTGATTGAAAGAAAAGCTGTTGTTCATCAGGGTCTCCTTATGCCACTGGTTGTGTTCTCCGGAATTTTTCACCCCCAGCTTTATACTGCTGAAACGCCGGCCCAGGTCAGCCTGATATCTTAGAAAATTTGTATTGATCTTATCTCCGGAGGTATTCAAATAATTCCCTGAGAAAGAAAACTGGAATCCCGAATGCTTCATGTCGGTGTTCAAATGATTTCTGTATCCGGAATATCCATTGCCGTATGATAGATATTCAAACTGGTAGCTCGACGTACCGAGTTGTTGGTTTTGAAAATCGATTCCCCCGCTTATCAAATGTTCATTGCCATTAACCTCACGGGATCTTAGGTTCCAGTTTCTTTCGAACTCTACTGCTTTGAATCGTTGGAGAGAATGGAAATTTTCATGAATTCCCCGGTAGGAGAAAGAGCTGGATAGGCGGGTGTTTGATGTATCTGTAAAATTAAATTCCTTATCAATAGAGAAGTTTAGGGCATATCCCCTGTTGTTTTCCTGGTCTTTGGGTGAAAACGTGTTGACGTCGTTGTTCGACAAGGCCAGTTCAAAGAAAGAGCCGGTGGTAGGAGATATGTCCCCGGAGGCTCCGAAAGTCAATACTTGCTGCTTTTTGGGAGTTATCAATGTGCGCATGGGGGAGTAGCTGCCCCGGGGTTCTCCGTTAACGGGTGCTACCCACTTGTATACCCGGCCATTGGCAGAGCTTTTTACGGGTGTATAGTTTCCATTGTTTTTGCCAACATGGGAAAATCCCAGTTTATACATGGCTTCCTGTCGATCGGTGGAGTACTCAAAGATGGAATATTGTTGTCCGTTTACCACAGTATCTTTTTTTGCATAAAGGATGCGGTCGTTCCTGTAACCTCCCGTATCTATATGAGGCACCACTGCCTTGTCCAGATCATCACCGATGGAATAAAGCAGGTTTTTTTGATCTTCGGAGAGTTCCTGGGCAAACGTCTGGCTCTTGCTGTCGTGTTCCGAAAACAGATTGAACCAAATTTTACCGTTTCCGGTTTTAACCGTATTGTGGGTAAAGGCTGTAAGCCGTGCATATTCATTAAGCGAGTATTCAAACTCCACCTTGATCCTTTTGTCTTTAGTGATGGGCCGGTTCGAGGTAAAAGTAATTTCAGAAGTATTGTAATCAATCACATAATCGTTGTTCTCTCCCCTTTTCATCCGTTCTCCATCGATATATACCTTTTCGCTTCCTGAAAGAATGATGATATGGGTTTCATTATTGCACCCCGTTAGTTTATAAGGCCCTTGATTGCCTTCATCTCCGCGGAATGACTGAACACAATACCTGCCTTTGGAAACTGCACCGTTCATTGAACTGACAGCCCGTGTTCCGTTCTTTAGATTATAGCTGTGAGTAACTCCTGCACCCTGAACCTTTTTATCAAGTTTCATAAAGTATCCTGAGGGATCGGAAATTTTATAATCTCCCGCGGTTATGTCAGTCTGATCACTGTATGCCTTGAGGTAAACTCTGTCAAGATCCTGGATTTTCTGTGTGGTGCCGTCAGCCTGAATGGGTATGTTCCTATCTGATATGGCGCCCGTAATGTTCAGGTTATCACTGAGCTTTCCTGAGAGCTGCAGGTCCATTCCCGAATTGACCACAGCATCCTGTTTGTTCCCTATCGTTAACCCCCGGGATATGCTCCCGGATTGAATGATTTGTCCCGCCTGAAAGCCCGCAGATGTAGATTCAGTTTTTCCTGCAAATTTTTGGTACGTGAATACCTTTTCGGGTATCTCCTTGATCTCTTTGATATTTTTATGGAAATAATCTTCCGTAAAGGATTTCGGCATGATCCGGTATTTCAGGTGTACCACCTGATGATCTTTTTGTAATCGTTGACCCGGAATAAGGATGCTTTCCCATGGTCGTACGGTATAACAGGTATCGGAGATTACACGGCCGTTGGTGTCAAGAAGAATGGTGCTCTCCGCCACAGTGGCGAGGGTATCGTACTGAATGGTATCATTCTGGGTATAGAGGGTGGCTTTCCGCTGATTGCTTAATGACTGGGAGATGATCTTACCATGAGAGATCAGTAACAGGAAGGAAATAAAAAGAAAAAGATATCTTTTGATCATGTCACCGGGAATTGGATATGCAATGGATCATTTTGAACTGAACGAAATAAACAAAAAAATATTTACCTGACCTCTTTTTACTTTAATTTTGCGGCAAACAGATATCAGATATGAGCCTGCTTTATTATTTCGGAATCAAATTATATTATTTCCTTGCGCTGATGTTTTCTTTATTCAATGACAAGGCAAGGCTTTTTGTTCGCGGGAGGAAAGGGCTGTTTAAAAAACTGGAGAATGATATCGAGCCCAATAAACGGACCTTTTGGTTTCATTGCGCTTCCCTCGGGGAATTTGAGCAGGGAAGGCCTTTGATTGAGGAAATTAAAAGCAGGCATCCCGGGATCAGTATTTTGCTTACCTTTTTTTCTCCTTCTGGTTATGAGATCAAAAAAAATTACCAGTGGGCCGATTGTATCACCTACTTACCCCTCGATACGCCCCGGAATGCACGAAAATTTCTGGAGCTGGTCCAGCCTGAAAAGGTTTTTTTTATCAAGTATGAGTACTGGTATTTTCATCTGCGGGAAATAAAAAGGCGAAACATACCCGTTTACCTTGTTTCTTCCATCTTCCGTGCAAATCAGTTCTTTTTTAAAAGTTACGGGGCATGGTTCAGAAAGATCTTGTTTTACTTTGATCACATCTTTGTTCAGAACATCACTTCCCGTAACCTTCTGGCTTCTTATCATATAAAGAATGCTACCGTAACCGGGGACACCCGTTTTGACAGGGTGAAACAAATAGCTGAAAGGGCCCGGCCCATTTCTTTGATCGAACAATTCAGGGAGGAGCGCTTTTTAATTGTAGCCGGTAGTACATGGCCCAAAGATGAAGCGATACTGATAAGGTATTTTCAGAATACACCTTTTGCTGTAAAGCTGATCATTGCTCCACACGAGGTGCATTCCGGCAGGATAAAGTCCCTGATGGAAAAATTTCCGGAAGGGCAGGCGCTGAAATTTTCCGAAGCCAGGGAGTCAAATATTCATGAATTTTCTGTGCTGATTATTGATAGCATTGGCATGTTGTCTTCCTTGTACCGTTATGGAGATCTGTCCTATGTTGGAGGAGGTTTCGGTAAAGGCATCCATAATATTCTGGAGCCTTCGACCTTTGGCCTTCCGGTTGTTTTTGGCCCCAATCACGAAAAATTTAAGGAAGCCATCGATCTGAAAAATATGGGGGGAGGTTTCGCCATTGACAGCTACTCATCTTTCATTGAATTGATGGATGCTTTTCTTAATGACAGGGAGACCGTGAGACAGGCAGGCCGTGTTTCCAAACAATATGTAGAGAACAAAGCGGGCGGCACATCAATAATCCTGCGTCAAATCTTCGACGAATAAGCCTGAAGAATAAGAGTTATGAATACCATTATGGATATAATTACAATTATAGTTATTACTAACATCTGATTTTATTCCATTTTCTTTCCATTCCGGGGGAAAACCCT
>JBNJFN010000214.1:0-5823 GCA_051746885.1 Bacteroidota bacterium
CTGAGAATGCGGTCTTTGGACTTTTCGGTGGCTTCATTCAATATATTGATGCCTTCAAGAACATTTTCGCCCTTTTTGAACTCAAGATGCATTTTACCAATTATTCCGGGTTGAGTAGAAGGAGAAAACAATTCTCTGGTGATATCCAGATGTTTTTGCTTCATCCGGCTGTAAGGCCCGGTATAATCACCGCCAGTTTCCACAGCTTTATCGATTGCCTCTTCCAGGAGATCTGTGGTTTCACCAACAGCGGATACCACTACTACCAGTTTATTTGCTGCTGACAAAATGATTTGGGCTACATTTTCTATCCTTTCTGCAGAACCAAGACTACTACCACCAAATTTATATACATGCATAATAAAGATATTATTAGATCAATGAACAATCAATGAATTGTAAAAGCAAAATCTTCCCGTCTCTTCTATAGTATGTAATATCACCACTCCTCACACGGGAGTGGTCGTAGTGGTAGTAGCTGTTGTTGTAAAAATACTGGAAACAGCGGCACTCGAATTGAAGGTAGTTCCACCGGGCAAGCGATTTTCCGGGCTAATGATCCCTAAATCAGTGTTGAATAAGATATTTACTATTTGCCGCTTCATTTATTAAATTTTCTTCTGCAAAGAAAATGAATATTATATTTCAATACAACAAAATTTATACATTTTATAAAAAAAATTATAGGCTTTTGACTAACTGCACTTTATTTACCTTCAAGCAATAAACCCCTTAAAAAAGCGAAATTGGGTGCGTTCCCAATTTTTTCCAGGTGAAAATATATTCCATTCCTACGGAATTCGGTATAGTAGTAGTAGACTATTATTATTACCCGGGTTTACACCCGGGCCTACAAAGATGCCATCCCGCAATTGCGGGATTTCTGTTTACAGATCATAAAAGAGTATGAAATATAATCAGAGAATATCTAAAAGAAGGCCGTAGGCCTGAAATATTTGTAGGCCCGGATGTGAATCCGGGTAATAAAATTCGCACATAACAGGAATTCCGTAGGAATGGTATAAAAGAGGATGGTTGGAAAAAATTGGGAATGCACCCAATTCGAGGTGATTACGCTACGCTCTTGCTTCACTCCGCGATTTAACACCTATAACCTATTTCCTGACCTTATATCTAAGCCAAACATAATCATTCCCCAATTTTTGCGCGTCCTGGCTGGATAGCTTTATTTGCTCTTCTTCAATATCAAGGCCGATAAACATTCTGGGCTGGGATTTGGCAACAATAAATGGCGCCACAATCAAACTGATCTCATCTGCCAAATTTTGTTCCAGCAAAAGATTATTCAAGGTAGGACCGGTATCTGTTAAAATGGTTTCTATTTTGTATTCCTCACTCAATATACGGAAGGCCTCAAAAAAATCAATCCTTTCCTTCCCGGCCTTAACATAAGGATAATTTTTTTCTTTAAGATAACGCAGGTAATCGTTGGGTGTTGAATTGGAAACCAGCACAATGATATCCTTAATATATTCCATCTGGCGGTAAAAATGAAGCATCCCTTTTAAGCGGCTCCTACTGTCCACTACAATCCAGAATGGTCTGACATCTTCCGGATCATAAATTCTTTCTTCTTCTTCAGTTTCAGGTTCCGAAGGAATTTCACCCGATGCATCCAACAGGGTCTGAGAACCTACCAGGTAAGCATCTACTTTTAAACTTGAGGCTATGCTGTAATGCATATTTAAATCCGCTTCAAATCCGCCAAGAGAACCATCCAGACTAATGGTATTATGAAGAATGATTTTGGGGCGCAATGGTTCAATATAATGTTCTTTGTTCATGGGTAAATTATTTTGGGGTAAGATAGTAAATTTTTCAATACGGCGAAAGTCAAATGGAAAATAAATTTTAAAATGCCCGGCTTAAGACAAATTATTTCTTATATCCTGAAGGGTTGTATAAAGATGTTCAAGAGACTTCTCATCTCTGTCACCGGTTTTATAGGTTTCAATAAACTGAAAGTTTACAGGATCGAATAAACCGTGGTTTTTAAAGATTCCGGCTTCTTTGTTCCAGGCCAAAACAGAAACAATAAAGGGTTCCTGTTTATTCATCACATTAAACCGAATGGGAAATATCTTTTCATCTGTCAGCGAATATTCAAACACGCCCTGCAGCTCAAAATTACCATCTCCCCCTTTAAATGGCTGTACCAGTGACTCGCCGTCCTGCCGGATTTCCTCAATATTGAAAATTCTTATCATATAAGACACATCTTCAGCAGGAACTGAAGATATATTGCGAATCTCCACAGAAATCTTATTCAGGTTACCGGCATTATGATCCATAGGCTCTATATTTACCTCAGCCTGAAGCTGTGTCTTCACCTGCTTGAAAAAGAGGGTTTCAACAATCCCGTGGGGTGCCGGTTTGGCTTCTTTCTCCAGCCGGATATAATATCGTCCGTCGTTCAAAAATTGGTGGGGAGGACTCTGACTTTTTGGAACCCCAACAATAAAATAATTTCCTTCCTCTTCGCGGATTTCATGAATTCTAATATCACGGGGATAAGGAACAATATTGGCTGCAATCAGGCTTTCTATCCAGTTCTTATCCCTGAAAGCCGAAGGTATTAGGGTCCCCTGGCAAATCCTCCGGGGGAACCTGCCCGATTTTGGCAGTTTTCTTTCCTTCGGGCTCCCAATGATGATCAATCCTCCGTCTGTATTCAGAAAAGCACAAATTTCCTTGAATATAGCGTTGATTTTAATCTGGCCGCTCTTAAATTCCAGTACTGAGGTTTCTTCCCGGGGTATGGAAAAATATTCCTCCAAATCTTTCTTAGTGATCTGAAAAAGATCTTTTCCGAATATTTTTTTTGCGAGATGCATAATGGGTAGATATAACAAACATTTTGAAATTTAACGTAATATTTTTCCAAATGTTATATTTAAACATTCTATAGTCATCACTTGTTGAAGATAATAAATTCTTATGATTTCATTTATAATCGTTTACCCGGCCATTAAGCAAAATCCATGGACCCTGGCACTGACCGATCGCCTCCCTTGTCAAGGGAGGTAAGGGAGGGTAAGCGAACTCAGAAATAGCAGAATAATTTACCATGCATCTGTCAGATATATTAGAAACAATAAGGTTTTTGCTATTTTGCTTCCTGATAACTGAAACGCTACTAAACGAAATTCGGGATGATTCATCTAGCCCTAATTTTTTCTTAAATACCGACACAACCAGGTATAAGTCAGTATCCCGGTTAATATATTGGCCAGAAATGCTGACCAGAAAACCCCGGTAAGATCCCAGTATACGGAAGCCAGCCATGCAAGGGGTACATAAAGGCCAAACATACGTAAAGCAGTAATTCCTGCCGATGGCAAGGGTTTATTGATACCATTAAAAACATTCACACCAACCATCAAAATACCCTGAAATCCGTAACTGAAAGATACGATTATAAGATATTCGGCAGTAATGCGGGTTACCTCCGCATTGTCGCTAAATACACCTGCAATGGGTTCCGACCAGAGCTGGGCAATTATAAAAAGCAACATCCCCCAATACCATATACTCATATAATCCCTTATATGAGGAAGAATCTTATCCGAAGCTCCCATTGCACGGAATAAGGGATCAATGGTAAACTGACCAATCACCACAAGGACCGATACAAAAAGCATCCCCAGCAAAAGGGCTTCGGAGGCATATTTTCTCAGGGTTGGTTTGTCTTCACTAACAATAGAACGTGACATGAGAGAGGAAGTACCGATGCCAATGCCCAGTGCCAACGCACCTACTACCATCACTACCGGAAAAGTGAAACCCATGGCCGCCAATTCATCCACGCCCACCTGGCCAATGAAGTAGGTATCAGCCAAGTTGAACATCACCATTCCCAGAATCCCCAAAACCATAGGCCAGGTAAGCTTAATCAGCATGGAAGCTATTGGGCCCTCTGTTAAATCAGTATGTCTCGGTTTCATTCTCCACCCTCCCCTTTAAGATAATTTTGGGTACTCTCAATCATCCAGACTACTGATCAAGCTGGATGTGCTTCCCTTATCCAGGTAAAAATGGTGCGATATATCGTGCTGTGTAATCCTCTTATTATTAAAAACATGCACTAAAACAGGCATCTGGCCGTGACCAAGACCATAAGGTTTCAGTTTCCTGTGAAAATAAACCCGTATTACCATACAAATGAGGCTGGGCAGCATTGCAAACCCAGCCTCTTTATTGATTTGAGCCAAAATATTGATATAATGGTCATTCAGGTAGCTCTTCGCTAATATCTCTATCCGGAAATTCGCCGTCCCCCTTCAAATACGTATCAAACCAACGGAACATCCGAAGGGTATAATCGTACTGCACGGTTGCCCGCCTGTATCCATGTCCCGCTCCGGGATACCGGACCAATCGCAAGGGAACCTCCGGTTTTCGGACTTTCATGTGCCGGTAAAGCTCCAGCGACTGGCTGGGATGAACACGGGTATCGGCCTTTCCATGAGTGATAAGCAGTGGTGTCTGTGCATTCCCCACATGATAAACCGGACTTCGCTCCAGGTATTTCTGCCAGTTGTTATCTTCCCACAGCCTTTCTTTGGCATGAACCAGATACAATTCTTCCGGAATATCACTGGTACCCCATTTCGATATGTTGTTGCTGATGCCATAGTTCATAACACCTGCAGCAAAACGGTCGGAATAGTAGGTAGCCATCCAGCCTGTAGCGTATCCGCCATAAGATCCGCCGGTTACACCGATCCGGTCAGGGTCAGCTATACCTTGATCGATCAGGTAATCCACCCCATCTACAATATCATCATATTCTGCACCGGCGGCATCGCCCTGACTGCTTTTAAGGAATTCGATACCCCGGCCGGTGCTGCCCCGATAATTCGGATAGAATACGGCATATCCCCTGGCAGCAGCTATCTGCCCGGGAGAGCTGTAATAAGTCAGCCAGCCGTTACTGTAATGAGCCTCCGGACCACCATGAACATTTACGATCAAAGGTACTTCTGTTCCTTCCTCATAATTGACCGGTTTAATCAGCAAGCCTTCAATCTTCAATCCATCACGTGCCTCATAGGTAACAATGGTTTGTTCACCCATCCGGACATCATCCAGCCAGGGATTAACATGTGTGACCCTTTCCGGATCACCATTACCGGCTTTATAATAAACCTCTCCGGGATGCCTGGGAGTACTGACCTCAAATGCAATATGATTTTCATCAGCATAGGAAAAACCTTCATAAATGGGCCCACCGGGTTTCAGCTCATAACTAAAATCAGTGCCGTCAGGACTTATCGTACCAAATCCGCGTTCCGTGCTTTCACTTGCGATAAAACGAATGGTATTGGTGTGGGTCCACGCGATTTGTTCAAATTTTCCCTTAAAATCCGGATAGATGTTCTCAGGAGTCCCGCCATCAGAAGAGACTACCATGATTCGCCCGGCTATCACATCATGAATATCATTTCCGGCCAAAAGGGCCAACCGTTCGCCCTCCGGGCTCCATCGAATGTCAGCCAGCTTACCCTCATGCTGAATGTCATCGGTAATTACTTCCCTTGTTTCGGCACTTAGCACCTTAACATCCTGTTTCATATAATAATCATCAACAAGGGGGGTAGGAGCTATTCCTATAGCAAGCCTTTCATCATCAGGAGACCAGCGAAGGGTGTAAATCGAGCCTTCTACTTTAAGTGGTTCAGGTGAAGGATTGGCCTCACTCAGATCAATCACATAACCCTTCCTGTCCTGAAGTCCCTCTTCATAAATATCAGGTTGAAAGGGTAGCTTATTTGATTGCTCATCTGCCGGTTCAGACGCAAT
>JBNJFN010000215.1:0-5818 GCA_051746885.1 Bacteroidota bacterium
ATGGACTATCTTCTCAGGGACAACATGGGGAGAACACAACTCTTCAGTGCTGTGGAATTAAATGGTAATTTTTATATCTATAAGTTATATGTATAGCAACGTTTTATAGAGATATAAAAACAGCATGAAATATTATGGGATACCGGCTTGGTCTGAGTTTGGATCAGAAGGCTGAGGGTTCGAATCCTTACGGGCGTACACCTTAAAGCCGTAAACTACTTATATACAACATCTTACGGCTTTTATTTTTTGCGAACGATCAACATTTGTCCAACAGATTTTAAATTATTCTAACCTTTGCTGATCTATTTAAAAAATTTATTTACTGACAGAGTTCACTATTTCCAACACACCCATCATGCCCTGATCCTCGTGGTCGAGAATATGGCAATGAAACATCCATTTGCCAGGATAATTCTCGTAGCGGACAACAAAGCGAACACTCTCAAAACCCGGCACGTTCACCGTATCCTCCCACTTTGTTTGTGAGACTGGTTCGCCGTTGCGGTCAATCACCTGGAACTGAAAGCCGTGCAGGTGGAAGGGGTGATCCATCCCCACAAGATTCCTGATGTCCCAGATTTCGGTAGCACCAAGTTCTGCCGTTTCATCAACACGCGCCATATCCATGGTTTTGCTATTTATTTTCCCATTGCTCATGCGCATTACCCGTGTAGTCGTTACTTCCGTAGTATCGAGCTTTGGGATCGATCGGAATGTTTCCGGTATATCAATCGTATCAATAGGTGGCTCGTTAGTGTAAGTCAGGGTTAGAAAATCCCGTGTTTGTTCCCAGTCGGATGGTCGCCACTGCGGCATATAACGATCGTAAGGTAAGGCCTGAAGTACAACTTTACTGTCCGGATCAGCTGTACCATGGACAAGAACTTCGGCGCGTTCTCCATTAGCCAGTACAATTTCATCGGTTTTTTCAGGATATTCAAAAAGTCCGCCGTCGCTTCCAACATGTGTGAACGTGTGCCCTTCAAGCTCGAGCCGATAAACCCTGGCGCCGGAAGCATTCACAATCCGCCAGCGCTGAACTTCTCCGCTTCGTATAGACAGATCCGGCATAATTTCGTCATTGATAAACAGGACATCACCCTCGCGCCCGTTCATTTCATCCACTTTAAACTGCCGGGTCCCTTCCTCGGCAAAATCGAGGTTTCCTTCTTCATCAAAGCGGTTATCCGATAATATCAGTAGCTTATCCTCCAGCGTATCAGGCAGTGGATCGTTGGGATCGCGGACAATAATTCCGCCGTACAATCCCATTCCCACCTGCCAGGCAGTACGATGGTGCGGATGCGGGTGATACCAATAGGTTCCGGCGGTACCCGGATGTACCTTAAATGTATAGGTGTATGATTCTCCGGGTTGAATCGGGTGAAAAGGACTTCCATCAGAAACGAATGGCAGATGCATGCCGTGCCAGTGAATGGTGGTTTCTTCATCCAAATCATTCTGGAAGTGGATAATTACGCTGTCGCCTTCTGAGATTTCAAGTAATGGACCCGGAATCTGCCCATTGTAAGCGTAAACATCCGTTTCGGTATCAGGTAATAAAGAAAGACGCTCGGGTGAAGCCGTAATTTCTACCTCTACAATTCCCGGCTCTGACGAAAGATTTTCCATCAGCGTGTGGCCTGCCACGGTATTCTGTGCAATGGATTCAGAAAAACAGCTTATTGACACTACACTTATTATTAATAGCTTTTTTAACATATCAGTACGATTCTATTATAGAATTATTCAATAATAATCTCTTTGAAAACTCCGAAACGGGCGGTTGGTCCAGACACAAAAAGATATCGTCCGGGTTTAAGATCTACCTTAAAAAATCCGGGCCTGTCCACAGGAAGAAAATGCATTCCACCAATAAACGTAGCTTGATCCGGCGAAGGGGAACGAAGGCCTGTTGGAGTATACCAATTAAACCATTTCACTATTTCTTCTATATCCGCCTCCTGTTCTAAATGCACCACGTGGACATTTTGACCAAATGCTTGTTTGGGTGGCTCTTCTTCTACAAGAACTTTTACGGTTTGCTTTCCAGGAATAAAATCTCCCTCAATATTCATTTGATCACTTTTAATCGTAACCAAAAGATCTTCTTCCGGGGGCTTATTCCCCGACTTCTTTTCTTTCACTTTAATCGGACGCGCCATTCCTTCCATAAAATGGATCTCCCCATCTTCTGTTTTTGAATAGCACTCGATTGCATAATCTCCGGGAGACAGGTTAACGGTGGTTTCTGCCACACTATCCGGCATTACAAGTCCCACCCCACCCAAAAATTGAACCTCAAAAAACCAGGCAGGCATTTCTCTGACCAGTGATTCACTAATCTGTTCAGGCTTGATTTCACCATTCCTGAGTTGATACCATATTTCGTTAAAAGGCGGTCCGGCTTCGGATAGGTAGTCGTCCACAGTCTTGCCTTCGGGCAACCGACTGAATAATAGCAGATGAGGCTCCTGACCCTTATTGCTGAATCGAATGTTTGACCATCCAGAGGGAATTTCATCGGGGGCCTCGAATGAATAGTCTTCTGCAATCACATTGACCATGTGCTCATCATGATATTCAGAACCCTGAGCCATTGAAGGCGAATAAATAACTCCACTTAAGGCCATCAAAAAAAGTATAATTCCAACTATATTTTTCATAGTCTATTAGATTATTTTGGCCTAATGATGATCTCGCTTTACAATAATTCCACTACTCACCTTCACGCCTTTATTGACTTGCAGTTTTTGTTAAATACAGGACAAACTTTACATCAACCAGCAAATGATCATAGCCGCCAACAGCGACTATGACTCCCCTTTATTCGTTTTGTAATGAAAGACTTAAATCGACCTGCCTTCTACTCTACCGTAATATCCTGCAATACTCCTAAATGTCCTGTATACTCGGAGACAAACAGATAACGGCCGGGCTCCAGGTCAAGAGAAAAATAGCCTGTCTCACCTTCAGGAAGAATTTGCATGCCTCCCGCGAATGTAGTTGGACCCGGATTCTCCAGACCATCAATTTCCAGGAAGTTCATCCATCGAACCAGATTATCAATATCTGTATCCTGATCTATACGAGCTACATGAACGTTGTGGCCAAAACCTTCTTCCGGGTGCTCTTTCACATTAACAGCAACCGTATGGCTGCCGGGTGTCAAATCACCATCGATAGCCATCTCAAAATTGGAAAGCGTAATATCGATGTCGGCATCTGGGGGCGTTATCTCCGAAGGCGTATCAGTTACAGTAATTTCTCGCATCATGCCTTCCATATTGTGCATTTCTCCATCTTCTGTCTTCATATAGCACTCAAGGGAATACGTACCCGGTTCAAAGTTCAGAGATAAATCAGTAGAATAACCTGCCGGTATGATACCGGATCCACCCATAAACTCAACAGACCAGTACCATTCCGGTAAATCCGCTCCGAGTTTTTCCATTGCCTTGTCCTGAGCCATACCGTCATCCCTTAAAGCATACCAGACATTGCCAAACGGAACTAATACGTCGCTTAAATATTCATCAAACGTCCTATCATCAGGCAACCGAGCGATAAATACAAAATGTGGTTCATTCCCCTCATTCGTGTATTCGATATTAGTCCATCCCGAGGGAATCTCATCAGGCGCTTGGAATGCG
Organism: Bacteroidota bacterium; assembly: GCA_051746885.1. Classification (GTDB taxonomy): domain Bacteria; phylum Bacteroidota; class Bacteroidia; order Bacteroidales; family UBA12077; genus JAGXLC01. Next base: position 3,657 of record JBNJFN010000215.1, read on the forward strand.
TAATCTTCTGCTTTAATATTAACTACTTGATCGTTTTCTCCTTTAGGTGCCTGCGCCTGGCAGAGTGCAGGTATTACATAAGCGATTGCAATTAAAAATGTGGTAGAAATGGTTAGTTTTTTCATGTTTTCACCCTATTTATTTGAGATTATTCTCTTGATCATAATTTTATTGTGCTTCGTTTTATTATTTCAATCTATCTAAACGGTATTCTTCTAAAATGTACTTACTTTAGATTGATCATATCCCCTAAGGCTTCCGGTGGCGAGATTAAGTCACCTCCGGCGTTTAGCTGATCAAAGTACTCATACCACCCCGCCTGGGATACACTGTCTTCCAGCATTTTTACGTGGTCAGGGGAAGGCATTTTCCAAACGGCAAGATAGCGGTGGTTGCTGCGATGAGAGGTATCTTCATTATTCAGGGCGAACCCAATGATTTCAATCCCTGCTTCGGTCAGCTTTCCGATTTCTTCACCGACCTTATCAAAGTAGAACTGTCGTTCTTCCTGTGACAGATCAAGCCATGGTTGTTTTGCATTCCATAATTCTACGTATAATTGCATAATATTAGATTTAATTTGTGATTTATTATTTAACACTGACCTGCTGCATCATACCGTGCACAAAATGCGGGTCCCCGCTTTGCTCATCCGGATATGGACAGATCAGGGCATATTCTCCCGGGGCAAAATCAACGGTAATATAGTTTGCCACTCCTTTATCCATAGGGCTTACGCCATTCAAAAAAATACCCGGAGCTTTGGGTAGTGGACCAGCTTCGCCATTGATGACCTGTCCCAGCCAATTCATCATATCTTCCAGCGTCTTTCCTTCCTCAAGTCTTGCCAGGATAAACTCATGAGGTTGAGAAGCTGAATTTTCTACTTTAATGGTTTTGTTTCCCGCTGCAACTGTATCAGAAATGCCAAACGAATAGTCATCCATATTCATCACCATATCTGCTTTCGGTGCTTCTGAATTATCGTTGTCCGGATCAGTAACGGTAAGAGGACGCGTCATGCCCTTCATAAAGTGGGGTTCTGCGGCCGGTACAGGCACCCCGCAAATAATAGCATAATTGCCCGGAATCAGATCAAGCGTAGCCTCAGATTTTTCACCTGATATCGGAGCCGATGGCCCGCCCCATAGGGTTGCCCAATCGGGATATTTCCCCATATTCTTTTCCATGTATTGAATCAACTCTTCGTATGTATGTCCATCAGAAATATGGACTAGTCCGGCATTATGGGGGAACATGCCATCATTTTCAATGCGAAAAGTGGTTAATCCTGAAGAAATAGAATCCGGCACATCCACAAATACAAAATCAGCGGTGGTGATCGTTACCAGTTGCAGATTTGCGGATATATCAACCGTTGCTTTATCATTTTCAGGATTTTCAGCTTTTGAGTTGCAGGAAATTAGTACTCCTGTTATACATAGTAATATCAGCAGCTCTCTGGATGTGTTCATTGGTTTCCGCTTATTTGTTGTTATAGTTGCGATATAATTGCCCTTAGGCATAACAACAACGGATATTCAATAAAAAGCAGGTAGGAAAGTGTGATGCTTTTTTAGTTTCCATTCCAAGAAAATGAGATACCAACCCTTTCCAGGGCAAGTTCATTCTCTTATCACATTATTTTATTTTTATCCCTAATTGCCTTGATGTTGTTAATAATTAACAATTTAAGACTAAATTTATGATAAACAAGAATTTAATAATTCAAGTCTTGATGAAGCACTATCCCAAAGAAGGATTATCGAGTAATTATTTGATTTAGACAGTTTAATTGTGATAGGTAAATCCAGCTTAATAACTTTTACATGTTCCCCATTGAGCAATGTTGATTAGTCACTTACCATAACCAGACCTTTTACTCCAGCACAATCTTATAGTAAACTTATAGTAAATAAGAGAATCTGCCCTAGATATCCGGCCAATAAGTGGCCAACATTTTTTGCTTATGGGTGCATTTGTAAAAATTCAGTACTAAAGTAAATCCACCTCTAAATGCTATTAAATCATTTTTTAAGCACAGATGTGTAAGCATTCTCCTTCTTCCGGGCGTACTTTTTATTTTTTTACCCTCCAAATCGGTTCGGGATAAAATCGGGGTAACAGAATAAAATCCTCACCTTATTTTTTACTGCTTTGGG
>JBNJFN010000216.1:0-5802 GCA_051746885.1 Bacteroidota bacterium
CTTGGCAAGGCAGCTTCTTCTGTTGGCTTAACATTAGTAGGTCATCCTATTGGTATTGCTCTTGCCATGGCTTTTGTCAGCATTCCTTTTTTAATCAATGCGGCAAAGGATGGTTTTGAAAACGTTCCGGTAAGACTGGAGCAGGCTGCCATGAACCTGGGGGCTTCACCCCTGCGCGTTTTTTTCACTATCTCATTGCCGCTTGCATGGAGAAACATTGTTTCCGGCATGGTACTCATGTTTGCAAGGGGTATGAGTGAGTTTGGAGCGGTGGTCATTGTGGCTTATCATCCAATGATAGCTCCTGTTTTAATTTATGAGCGGTTTGGTGCATTCGGCCTGGAATATGCCCGGCCGGTTGCTGTGCTTTTTATACTGGTCAGCTTGATTTTTTTTATTGTGTTGCGCTCGTTATCAAACAAAAATTATGCTGGAACTAAAAAATATCAGTAAATCATTTGATGATTTTAGAATCTATAACATTAATCTTCGTGTGAAGGAAGGAGATTATTATGTGATATTGGGTAAATCGGGAGCAGGCAAGACCCTTTTACTGGAGATTTTGGCAGGGATGCTTAAGTCGGATGAAGGCATGATTAAACTAGATGGGAAGGATATCACCAAACAAAGAATACAAGATCGGCCGATGGGACTTGTTTTCCAGGACCATGCCATATTTCCCCATTTCACAGTGTTTGGGAATATTGCGTATCCGTTGAAAAGGAGGGTATTTTCCGGCTCAGAAATAGATAACCGGATAAAAGATCTTGCTGAAACCATGCAAATAACGCATTTATTAAATCGTTATCCCGATACGCTCTCGGGAGGTGAAGTGCAACGTACGGTTCTCGCCAGAACCCTTGCCCTTGGTCCGCGGCTGCTCCTTCTTGATGAACCCTTGAGTTCACTGGATGTACAATTTAAAAAAGAGCTTCAGGCTTTGCTACGGGATCTCAACCGCATGGGACAGACTATTGTACATGTTACCCATGATTATGAAGAAGCCCTTGCTCTCGCTAATCGTGTGGGGGTGATGCATGGGGGCACCCTCGTTCAGCAGGGGGATATCAACCAGGTGTTCCGAAATCCGAAGAGTAAATTCATTGCCGACTTTGTTGGGATAAAAAATTTTTTCCATGCGGTCATTGAACCCATATCCGGCAAAAAACATAAACTGGCGCGGATCAATGATCATACCGCCTTTTATGTGCTTGACGACAAAATTCAGGGAGAAGCCATAGTTACTCTTGATGCGCAGAACGTAATAATATCCCGGGAGAAACTTGAATCCACAGCACTGAATAACTTCAAAGGAACCATTCTTGAAATAATACCCACTCATAGCGGTTTGGAAGTTGTCCTGAATATTGGTGTAAAATTAGCGGTGATTATCAGCCATGATAGCTTCAATCGCCTCAATATGAGGAAGGGCATGAGGGTATGGACCGGTTTCAAAGCTTCGGCCATAAGCGTGCAAAGTCTTTGAACGGGGTTTCATTTCTTCATATATTTTTCTACCTTTACTTAATTAAAAGGATTGGGGAGATGAAGAAAAAGCATTATCACATTTTGATGATTGGAGGTAATTCAAGAAAGGCTGGAAAAACTGAGTTGATATGTCGGTTGTTGGAGAATTTCGGGGGGGAGTATTCCATAGCTGCTGTAAAGGCTGCATTATATGGTGATGGCGATATATTCCGCGAGCATTATCCTCAGGCTTCGGAGGCAGGTTATTTGGAGATAAAAGAAAACAATCCCCGCCTCATGAAAGATTCAGGGAAATATCTTGCAGCAGGGGCTGCTGAAAGCTGGTTTTTGGCTTCCATAACGGAGAATGAAGAGAAGGTGGTGCAAAAAATAATGGAGATATCGAACCATGTTAAACTGATGATTGTTGAATCCAATGCATTAAGGAGCAAGCTTGAGCCGGGAATCTTTGTTATGGTTAATAAAAGAGGAGAGGAGCAGAAGCAAAGTGCAAATGCAGTATCTTCCTATGCGGAGTTAAGCTTAGAGACAGGTAATGAGATATTCGAACATATTGAACGTTATATTACAATTCATAACAATACCTGGAAATTAAAAGATCCGTTATGATATCTTTTGAAGAGGCATACCGTACGATAATGGAAAATGCTCCGGCTTTGCGCACGGAGTGGATTGTACTGAATGAAGGTTTAAATCGTGTTCTCGCAGAAGATGTCAAAGCCGACAGAGATATGCCTCCTTTCGACAAGTCGGCAGTGGACGGATTTGCATGTGTCGATCCGCAGGCTGGGGAGGAACTTAGTGTTTTAGAGGTTATACCTGCCGGAAAGCAACCCTCACAACCCATCAAACCGGGAACTTGCTCAAAAGTGATGACCGGTGCTGAAGTTCCGGAAAATACCAATGTGGTTGTGATGGTTGAAAACGTTGAGAACAGAAATAAAGGCACTGTAAAGATCAACCAAACAGGGAACAAAACGAATATCGCTGAAAAAGGGGAAGATTTCCGGGAAGGGGCTGTTATTGTTCCACGGGGTTCCATCATAAAACCCCAGCATATAGCTATAATGGCTTCAGTAGGGAAAGTCAGGCCGTTGGTAAGTAAACAACCCCGGGTTAATATCATCACCACAGGGAATGAGCTTGTAGAGCCTGAGCAATGGCCTGCTCCCGGACAAATCCGAAATACAAATGCAGTTCAGTTGGAATCTCAATTTCAAGCTATAGGTGTTAAAGCTTCTTATGAAGGAATCGTAGAGGATACAGCTCCGGCCATTCTGAAGGTTTTAACCGAAAGTGTTGAAAACAATCATTTAACCTTGCTTACCGGCGGAGTGTCTATGGGAGATTATGATTATGTGCCCGATATGATGGAAAAAGCCGGTATGGAAATCCTGTTCCATGAGATCGCAATGAAGCCGGGTAAACCCACCATATTCGGAAGGAGAGAAAACCATTTGGTGATTGGCCTTCCGGGCAATCCGGTTTCTACTTTTCTGCAGTTTGAATTATTGATCAAACCCCTGATGTATCAAATGATGGGGACCAGTTATAAGCCGGCAGAAGTTAAATTGCCTCTTGGTACGGAGTTCAGGCAAAAAAAATCAGGACGTGACAGTTGGAAGCCCATAAAAATAAAAGAGGGAAAGGTATATGCCGTGAATTATCATGGTTCAGGTCACATACATGCTTTACTGGATGCCGATGGCTTTGTTCATATTCCTTCAGAAACTGAGATACTTAAAGAGGATACTTTGGTCCATGTACGACAGATATAACAGAAAGATTAACTATCTCCGGGTTTCAGTTACAGATAAATGCAATCTGAGATGTTATTATTGTATGCCTCCCGGGGGAGTGGAACTTCTGCGTTACGAAGATATTCTTTCCTATGAGGAAATTACAGATACGGTTCGTTATGCTGTAGTTCAGGGTATTGACAAGGTGAGGCTTACCGGAGGAGAACCGTTGATTCGCCGTGACATTATTAAACTTGTTGAAATGCTTTCGGATATAGAAGGAATTAAGGACCTTTCCATGACTACCAACGGTACTTTACTGAAGGCCTATGCCAGGGATCTGGCAAAGGCCGGACTGAATAGGGTTAATGTGAGCCTGGATACCCTTGATCCGGAAAAGTACAGGAGAATAACACGGGGAGGAGATCTTCTGAAAGTAATTGAAGGTGTGGAATCGGCACAAAGAGAAGGATTAAACCCTGTTAAAATCAATACGGTGGTTCATAGGGGTTTTACCGAAGATGACCAAATAAACTTAGAAGATTTTTGTGATAGAAACGGATTGAAGTTACGGCTCATACGGGAGATGGATCTGAACAAAGGAACCTTTTCCGTAGTAGAAGGGGGAAGTGGCGGAGATTGTAGAAATTGTAACCGTTTGCGTTTAACTTCCGATGGAAGGTTAAAGCCTTGCCTGTTTAGTAATATGGGATTCGATATTAGAAAGTGGGGTAAAGAAAAGGCTTTTGCGCTTGCTTTGGACAAAAAGCCCCGCAGAGGCAGTACCAATACTACTTGTGCTTTTAATCGTATGGGAGGGTAACTCCCGTATGTGTTCAGCATTAAGTTGGTTTTATTTGATTTAATCCGTATATACTTGCAAAATTTGAGAAGCACATGAAAAAACTTACTCATACAGATCATCAGGGTAAAGCCCACATGGTAGATGTGGGAGATAAAAATGAAGTGAGACGCAGTGCCCGAGCAAAAGGATTTATTTATCTGCAGGCTGAAACGGTGAAGCTGGTCCGCGATAATGAGATCAAAAAGGGAGATGTGCTTTCCGTATCTGAATTGGCGGGCATTCAGGCAGCCAAAAGAACCGGTGAGTTGATCCCTTTATGTCATTTGATACCCTTAACTCATGTAAGTGTTCAGGCGTCTCTGAAAGATCAGGGTGTCGAGATTGAAAGCGAAGTAAGATGTACCGGCAAAACCGGGGTGGAGATGGAAGCCCTTACCGCGGTCAGCACTGCCCTTTTGACCGTGTATGATATGTGCAAGGCTGTTGACGGGAGTATGAAAGTTGATGATATTCAGCTCATAGAAAAGAACAAGGAAGCCAGTTAATTATGGAGGAAACAATCGTTACTATAAGATCTGTCAACATTTCCAGAGAAAAAGGAACGGTCAAGGAACCTGTTGAGGAAGCCTTTATTGATGAGTTGGGTCTCCAGGGGGATGCCCATGCCGGGCCGTGGCACCGGCAGGTAAGCCTGATAGCGTTGCAAAGCCTGGAGAATTTTTATCAACAAACGGGCCGGAAGATTAATCCCGGAGAATTTGCCGAAAACCTGACCATTGATGGAATGGACCTTACCCGGGTGCACCTGCTCGACCGCTTTGTAGGGGAGTCTGTTGAACTTGAAGTAACCCAGATAGGCAAGAAGTGTCATGGGGACAACTGTGCCATTTTCAAGGAAGTGGGAAAGTGTGCCATGCCTGAAGAAGGGATTTTCACAAGGGTGGTTAACAAGGGAAAGATAAAAGTGGGGGATCAATTAATTTATCGCCCAAAAGTCTTCAAAGGACTTGTAATTACCTTGAGTGACAGAGCTTCTTCCGGCCAATATCCTGATAAAAGTGGCGAAATGATTGAGACCAGGCTTAAGGGATTTTTTCAGGAACATTTTAGTCATTATAGTGTGGAAAGGAAAATTATACCGGACGAGCAGCATGAATTGATTAATCTTCTTCAGGAAGCCAAAACACAGGGCTATGATGTGGTAATGACCACCGGAGGCACAGGATTGGGCAGCCGGGATATAGCACCTGAAACCATTGGAATGTTACTGGACAAAGAAATTCCGGGTATTATGGAGATGGTCCGTATGCAGTTTGGCCGGGATAATCCCAATGCCTTGCTAAGCCGTTCAATGGCCGGTGTAATGAATAAAACACTGGTATATGCGCTCCCGGGTAGCTCCCGGGCTGTGGAAGAATACCTGGAAGTCATTCTGCCTACACTGAAACACAGCTTCTATATGCTCAATGATCTGGATGTGCATGGGTGAGCAATGATATAATGAGAGAATAATACAATGCCAGAATGGGGAAAGCAACATGCAATCCTTTAGTTCATTATTTTCAAAGAAAAGATTCTTCACCATTGTAGATGTTCATCCGGTTGCCGCGGACAAAGCCGGCCATGGCAATGTTATTCTCTTTTACCATCTCCAGTGCCTTGTCAGTGGGCGGGCTGGTTGAAACCACCATCGGGAACCCGGCCTTGATCACTTTGGAAATGATGCTGCTTGACATCCGGCAGGTAAGCAGGAGGCATTTGTCCCCAAAA
>JBNJFN010000217.1:0-5789 GCA_051746885.1 Bacteroidota bacterium
CGAGTGATCTGCAAAACGAAAGTCGCGTAGCGACGGTATTATGGTAGATAATGAAGCCCCACACTACACCAGGCCCTTAGGGCCGGCATTATTTTTTTTTGTGCCTTCCCCACCTGCCTGTCCGCTAACAGGCGGGCCAGCGGAGCAGGTATGTGGTTCAAAACAAGCAAGTAATAAATAGTAATGAGTAGTGAGTGAGTTCAACCTGTGTGCTCAATACTCACTACTCATTTAATAGGCGCATGACTCTTATGCTGTATAAGTACCTGAAGTAGTCGTGCCTCCTTCTCCGGTCCAGTTGGTATGGAAGAATTCGCCCCTGGGCTTGTCCACTCTTTCGTAGGTGTGGGCGCCGAAATAATCGCGCTGGGCCTGGAGCAGATTGGCAGGCAGACGATCTGACCGATATCCGTCATAATAGGACAGTGCCGATGTCATCGCCGGTACCGGGATGCCATTCTGCATGGCTTCAGCCGCAACCCTTCTCCATCCTTCCTGGCCAGCTTCAATTTTTCCCTTGAAAAACTCGTCAAGAAGCAGATTATTCAGTTGCGGGTTATTGTCGAATGCTTCTTTGATCTTTCCTAGGAAGATTGACCGTATGATACAACCTCCACGCCACATAAGGGCTATAGCGCCGTAGTCGAGATTCCAGTTGTATTCTTCAGCAGCAGAGCGCAATAGGGTAAATCCCTGAGCGTAGGATATGAGCTTTGATGCATACAGTGCTTTTCTCAAATCTTCGATAAAGGCTTTCTTGTCGCCTTTAAATTTCGGCGCAGGGCCTGTTAAGATTTTGGAAGCTTCCACCCTTGATTCCTTCAGAGCAGAAAGGAACCTGGCATATACTGCTTCTCCGATTAGTGTGAGGGGTATACCCTGATTGAGTGATTCAATGGCTGTCCATTTTCCGGTACCTTTCTGTCCTGCGGTGTCAAGGATCTTATCAATGAGGTGTTCCCCGTTTTCATCCTTGTACCCCAAAATATTACTGGTAATTTCAATGAGATAGCTGTTAAGCTCTCCATCATTCCATTCTTTGAATACTTCACTCATCTCATCATTGCTCATGCCCAGGTACATTTTCATGATCTGGTATGCTTCGCATATCAATTGCATATCGCCATATTCGATACCATTGTGCACCATTTTAACGAAATGGCCGGCTCCGTTTTCTCCTACCCATTCGCAACAAGGGCTCCCGTCTTCCACTTTAGCAGCAATGCTCTGGAATATCGGTTTCACATGCTCCCACGCCTCGTTGGTTCCACCTGGCATGATGGATGGCCCTTTCAGGGCACCTTCTTCACCTCCGGAAACACCGGTGCCAATATAACGCAGCCCTTTGCTTTCAACATATTCTGTTCGTCTAATGGTATCCGGGAAGTGAGAGTTTCCGCCGTCAATGAGTATGTCACCTTCATCCAGGAGCGGTATTAAATTGTCCATCAATTTATCAACCGGCTTTCCGGCTTTTACAAGCATCATGATCTTGCGTGGCCGCTTAAGCGACTTTACAAGTTCTTCCGGGGAACGGGTACCGATGATGTTTTTGTCTTTACCCCTTCCGTTTACAAAATTATCCACTTTCTCAACGGTACGGTTATACACTGCTACGGTGAATCCTTTGCTTTCCATGTTCAGAACAAGGTTTTCACCCATTACCGCCAGACCAATTAATCCTATGTCTGCTTTTTGTTCCATAATGTTTTGTTTTTTATTTGTTTATTAAGTTACAATTATGCATCAACTATTTAATTTTGGTATATCTGGAGTTTTTCAAGATTCGGGCAAATGAAATCCGAGGGCTTTAAGCTTTTGCCGTGTATTATCGGATAAATAAGAATTGGAAGACAGTGTATAGGCATTGAATTCCCTTCTGACCGGATAATTCCCCCGCTGTTTTTCGAATTCTTCCGGATTCCGCCGAATCCGGTTATCGTCTTCCACAACGTCATATGTTGTTTTTATGGCGTGATACACTGCCTCTCTTGGCCGGATGTCCTGATCGTTAAGTTGAATAACAGGATTTTGAGGGGGTTCAATGTTTCCGGGGTACCAGTCATTGAGTCCGAGCCCGAAAAACCGGCTTAAAGCCCTTACACTTTGAGCTGTACCATTGGCTTTCCCGTCTCTTGAATAACCTGCAATATGAGGAGTGCCAAGTTCCACAAGATTTAACAATTCCAGGTCAATTTCCGGTTCATTTTCCCATACATCCAGTATTGCTGTTTTAATTTGTCCGTTGTTTACCGCTTGCTTCAAGGCCGTGTTATCTACAACTTCACCCCGGGAAGTATTGATCACAACGGTGTTGGGATGAAGCCGGTCAAGTACTTCACGGTCGGCCATATGAAATGTTTTGTCTTGTCCTTCAGCAATCAGGGGAACATGGAAGGATATGATATCAGCATTCTCCTGGATTTTACGGAATGTACACCACTGAGTTCCTCCTTCCGCTCTTTCCCGGGGCGGATCATTCAACAGTACGTCCATATCCAGAATGCGGGCCAGTTTTTCTACTTTTGAGCCGACATTACCCACCCCTATGATGCCTATAGCCGGTTTTTCCGGAATTGAAGACATGGAAGTGCCAAGCGTTGCCAATACCGAAGCAATATATTGCTGAACTGAGGAAGCGTTGCACCCCGGTGCATTGGTCCAGGTGATATTCCTTTTTCTGCAGTATTCCTGGTCGATGTGGTCAAAACCGATGGTCGCTGTGGCAATGAATTTCACCGATGAACCTTCCAGAAGCTGCTCATCACACTTCGTTCTGGTTCGAACGATTAATGCATCTGCATCCCTGACATCTCCGTTGGAGATCTCGGCTCCCGGTTTATAAGCCACCTCTGCGTAAGGCTCCAATACGCCTTTCAGATAGGGTATCTTATTGTCCGCAACAATTTTCATATTATTATTATACGTCCTGAAATTTTTCTTTCCATGCCCATAATCCAAGTCCCGGGTTAGAAATGTAGTAGACTTCTTCACCGTCGTTCATTTGGTTATAACCTTCCTTCATCCGGTCGGGCGGATATTTCTCAAGCATGGTATCCGGATTGGCGTATTGAAAATTGACCGATTCAATTTCTTCTTTTGTCAGTTTTCCCGGACAGTAGGTAATGGAAAACCTGTTTTCTGATGAACCGTGTATCAGATGAGCCGCTGCACTCAGGTTTTCTTTCAGATCCTCGTTGTTCTTTGTAAGCTCAAGAATCCGGGGTGTGCCAACATATCCGTATTTCCTGATAAGCCGGTCATTTACCTCATCTTCGCCGAATTTCCTGACCCCCGGTGCCAAAACAATCAGTTCTCCTCCGTCGGCAAGAGCCATTCTTGTTCTGTAGATGCTTTTATTACCCAGCCAGGTGCTTTCAAACTCTTCAGGATCCAGGTATACCACCACCTTCTTCAAAGGCTTTTCCAGCATGGTAAAGTTCACTTTAAGGGAGAGCTCCGCTGCTTTTTCAAAGCACTCCATGTCATCTCCAATGTATAGGCCCCGGGTAACCAGATCTCCGTGTTCATTCATTCCTATAATTGTTAACACATAGACAATGGGCAGATGATTCGCATAATGTTCCGAAGCATAATTCAATACTTTTCTTACCGGAGTATTCGCCCGGCCCATCATTCTTTCCATGCCATATGCAGCACCCAGAAAATGGCTTTTGTTGATGCCCTCTACACCTCCTGTACCGACGAAGATATTTTTGTTAAAGTTGGCCATCCCTGCCACTTCATGGGGTACAACCTGGCCGATGGAGAGGAGCAGGTCATGGCTTCCTTCTGTCAGGCGTTTATTGACCTGTGCAGGCCAGGGATAGTCAACCTTTCCTTCCGATACTTCTTTTACAAACTCACCGGGGACTTCCCCAAGGGTTACAATGTCACTGCGCCAGTCGTGCACCCGGAAAAGATCATGAGGCAAATCGCCATACATCTTGTGGATCTGTTCTTTGGTCATTGGTGCATGGGTACCTAATGCCGGCAGGATATCGGTGAGGCGCTCTCCGAAATATTCCCGGGTAAATTGAGTGATCAAACCTGCGTTTGAATGAAAACGGGTATAATCAGGAGGAATGGCCATCACTTTTTTCCTTGCTCCCAACTGCTCAAAAGCAGAATATAATCCTTTTTGTATATCTTCACCACTGAGCGATTCTTTTTCCGAACCTTTTGCAAAATAGATCATACCGCAACCCTCTTTTTTAGAATGTATTATATGGCTTTTAAAAATCCGTGTACGTACACGGATTGAATTATACAAAAATAGAAAAAATACAAACAATTAGAAAGTTCATTCGGTAATTTTCGTATAGTTACACGATTGAGGCAAGAACAGTGAAGTGGAAAAATTTTGAGGAGATCATTGTATCGATTGAGTTAATGGTCATGTATGGTGTATAAAAAATAGGCTGTTTAAATTTTTTTAAACAGCCTTTTTTTCTAAATAAAAACGAGATATCAACCTAATCATCACGGTATTTGCAACACGCGGGCAACGAGGCATAATCTTCATCTGAGGCCTTTACTTTTTCGGTATCATGACCTGCCTGAGCAATAGCCTTGTGAACATTTTTTACATCCACTTCATCATTTGGGAACCCCAATGTCAACTTCTTTGATTCCTGATCCCAGCTAGCCTTTTTTACACCGTCAACCTCTTTGGCTGCTTCTTCAATACGATCCTTGCACATACTGCATAAACCGTCTACTTTAAAGGTGGATTCAGTTAAATCACCTTCTACTGCACATTCTGAGTTGTCTTTTTGCGCATCCTGGGCATGACTCTGTAGTGACCCTGCCATGGTAATGCCAAACATTAGTACGATACTTATAATTACTGTTTTCATAATGTGTTGATTTTAAATTTAACATTTTATTTGGTAAATAATTCTATATGCTTCATGTTTTTACAAATTATCTATTTCAATTTTTTTGATTTAAGACGCAAACTATTCATCACTACCGAGACCGAACTGAATGACATGGCAGCGCCTGCCACCATAGGATTCAGCAGGAATCCGTTAACCGGATACAATACACCTGCTGCAATCGGTATGGCAATAACATTATAGAAAAATGCCCAGAACAGGTTCTGCTTGATGGTTTTCAGTGTGGATTTTGACAATTCAATAGCAGACCGTATCTTTTCCAGATCGCCTTTAACCAATGTGATCTGGGCACTTTCTATAGCCACATCGGTACCCTGGCCCATGGCAATTCCGATATCAGCCTGGGCAAGTGCAGGAGAATCATTGATTCCGTCTCCTACCATAGCTACCTGGTGGCCTTCAGCCTGTAACTTCTTAACATATTCCAGCTTATCCTGGGGCATAACTCCAGCCATGTAATTTTCAATACCTGTTTTGTTTGCCACATTACGGGCCACTTCGCTGTTATCTCCGGTCATCATATGTACTTCAATACCGGCTTCCCGCAATTCCTTAATGGCTTTCACAGATGTTGCTTTGATCTCATCCTCGATCCTGAAGAGCAACTCCAAACGTCCGTTCCTGGCAACAAATACCTGCGAAGCCACTCCTTTTTGTTTCTCTTCTATCCCTTCAACAAGTTCCCGGGGTATGGTAACATCCTTTTTCCGCATCAGACTCTGGTTGCCGATCAGCAATTCATCATCTCCGTACGAAGCCTGAATACCCTGTCCTGTATGGGAATCAAATGTTTGTAGGTCATATCCATTTTGTGCCCGTCCTTGCAGATAACCTATAATCGCTTCGGCCAGGGGATGTTCCGATTTGGATTCAACGGTATAAACCAGA